>NZ_JBNQTI010000096.1:9064-32856 GCF_050325825.1 Kitasatospora sp. LaBMicrA B282 | reverse complement strand
GGAGTGGGGGCGCGGCCGGCGCGCCCCCACGGCCTCAGGAGCCCACCGCGGCCCGGGGCTCCGCTCCCGGCCGACCGCTGCTCCCGACCGCGACGGCCCCGGCGGAGGCGTCGGCTGCGTCCGCCGCTTCCGCCGCATCGGCCGGGACGGTCGCGCTGCGGCGCGGGGCGGCGAGCACCGACAGGGCCGCGATGCCGAGGACCGAGGCACCCACCCAGAGCGCCGGGACCAGGCCGTCGACGAAGCGCTGGGGGCTGCTGTAGTCGCCGTGCGCGGTGAAGACCGCGGTGAGGACGGCGACCCCGAGCGCGCCGCCCACCTCCCGCAGGGCGTTGTTGACACCGGACGCCACGCCCTGCTCCTGCGCCCGCACCGAGCCCATCAGCACCGTGGCGACCGGCGCGAAGAAGAGCGCCATGCCGACCCCGGACAGCACCAGGCCCGGCACCTGTGCCGCGTAGCTGACGTGGGCGGTGGCCACCGCCGCGAACCACCACAGGCCGGCCGCCTGCAGGGCCAGGCCGGCGGCGATGATGTTCCGCCCGCCGATCCGGTCCGCCAGCAGGCCGGCCACCGGGGCGACCAGCATCGGCATGCCGGTCCACGGGAGCATCCGGACGCCGGCCTCCATCGGGCTGTAGCCCTGGCCCGCCTGGAGGAACTGGCTCAGCAGGAAGATCGCGCCGAACATCCCGACGGACATCAGCGTGGTGGCGACGTTGACCGCCGAGAACGCCCGGCTGCGGAACAGCCGCAGCGGTACCGCCGGGGCCGAGGTGCGCCGCTCCCAGGCAAGGAAGCCGGCGAGCAGGACACCGCCGCCGATCAGGCCGGCCAGGACCGGGCCGCTGGTCCAGCCGTCGTCGTTGCCCCGGATGACGGCGTAGACGATGCCGAAGAGACCGGCGCTGGCCAGCGCGGTGCCGGGGATGTCGAGGCGGCGGTTGGGGCCGTGGCTCTCGGTCAGCCGCAGCCGGGCCAGCGGCAGCAGCGCGAGGCCGATCGGGACGTTCAGCGCGAAGATCCACTGCCAGGACAGGTGCTCGACCACGGTCCCGCCGATCAGCGGGCCCATCGCCACGGCCATGCCGTTGACCGCACCCCAGGCGCCGAACGCCAGCCCGCGCCTGGCCGGCGGGACCGCCGCGGTGAGCAGGGTGAGGCTGACCGGGGTGAGCAGCGCGGCACCGACCCCCTGGACCGCCCGGGCCGCGATCAGGGCGTCGATGCTCGGGGCCAGCGCGGCCGCGAGGGAGGCGAGGGTGAAGACGCCCAGGCCCAGGGTGAACATCCGGCGGCGGCCGAAGCGGTCGCCGAGTGCCGCGCCGAGCAGCAGCAGGACGGCGAAGGTGAGGGTGTAGGCGTTGACGGTCCATTCGAGGTCGCTGATGCCGCCGCCCAGGTGGCGGCGGATGGCGGTGAGTGCGGTGGTGACGACCAGGTTGTCCAGCGCGGCCATGAATCCGGCCGTGCTGGTGATCACGAAGGCCCAGATCGCCGGGCTGCCTCTGCGCATGACGGGAACTCCTGGTGAGCGGGTGGTCGGGCGGACGAAGTGCTGGATGGTGCCGACGTACTGGATAGTGAGTGGTCAATAACTTTCGTGGCCATGAGAGCGCGCTGCCGAGCGCGCCGGTGGCCCGGCCCGGCCGCGTTACTGCGGCGCGCCGGCCGGTCCGGGGTGTTGCCGGGTGGGGCCGTCAGCGCCGGCTGCACCGCCGCCGGCGCGGTCGTCGCAGTCCTCGCTGCGCAGCCCGTCCCAGATCCGGTGCTCCGGCGGGAAGCCCATCGCGAGCAGGGTGTTGATCAGCATGCCGCAGGCGAAGAACTCGGTGACCTCCTGCGTGGTCATCCCGCCGGCCACCCGCACGGAGTCCCAGAGGTCGAGGTACATCTCGCGCACCGCCTCCCCCACCTCCGTGTCCCCCTGGGACTCGGCGGCGGCGGTGGAGACGTACATCTGGATCTGCAGCAGCAGCTTGCTGCGGTCGGTCACCAGGCCGAGGTAGGCGTCCCCCATGGCCTTGACCCGGCTCTCGCGGTCCTCGAGCCCCTCGACCGCCTCGAGGAAGGTCGCCTTGACGTCCTGCATGCACCGGCGCACCGCCGCCTCGAACAGCGCGCGCTTGCTCGGGAAGAGCCGGAACAGGTAGGGCTGCGAGACGCCGACCCGGTCGGCGATCGCCTGGGTCGAGGTGCCGTTGTAGCCGCGCTCGGCGAACTCGATGGTCGCCGCCCGCAGGACGCTCTCGCGCCGCTCCTCCGCTGACATCCGCATGCTGGTCCTGGCCATGTTTCAAAGTTATTGACCAATTACTAACCATGTCAAGGGCCCCCGGCCGGCCCGGCGGAACGACCGGGCCGCCGACTGGGCCGCGCAGGCCTGCCGCGGTCGCTCAGCGGGCCGAAGCGGCCAGGTCCACGGCCCGGCGGGTGGTCGGGTCGGCCGGGTGGCGCACGACCAGGTGGAGGTCGGGGTCCTCGGCGGCGATCAGTTTGGCCTGGCGGAAGGTGAGCGGACCGAGCCGCGGGTGGTCGAAGCGCTTGAGCGCCGGGGTGAAGCCGGCCACGTCGTGGCGTGCCCAGCGGGCGGGGAAGCCGGGGTCGGCGCCGGACACGTCCGCGACCACCTCGGCGAACCGCGGGTCCCCGGGGTGGCGGTCGGCGGAGGCGCGGAACTGCGCCAGCACCGCCCAGGACTCGGCCTCCCAGTCCTTCAGCACGGTGCGCATGGGCTGCCAACCGAAGTAGAGCCAGATCATGTTGCGGCGCTCGGGCGGCAGCTCGTCGAGGCCGCCGTAGATGGCCGCCTCCGCCTCGTTGTGGGCGAGGATGTCCCAGTGCCGGTCCAGCAGGCAGGCCGGGGTCGGGGCCAGCGCGGCGACGGTGGCGCGCAGGTGGTCCCCGACCGCGGGACAGCCCTCGGCCACCGGGCGCGGCGCGGCGTCGCTCTCGCCGGCGAGCACGAAGAGGTGGCGCCGCTCGGCCGCGGTCAGCCGCAGGGTGGTGGCCAGCGCGTCCAGGACCTGGCCGGAGGCCGCGATCGGGCGCCCCTGCTCCAACCACGAGTACCAGGACAGGCTCACCCCCGACAGCTGCGCCACCTCCTCGCGGCGCAGCCCGGGCGTCCGGCGCCGGGGGCCGCCGGTCAGACCGACCTCGGCCGGGGTCAGGCGTTCCCGCCGGGAGCGCAGGAATCCGCCGAGCGCCGCGCGGCGCTGTGCTTCACGATCATCCATGGTGGCCCCAGACTATGACCGCCCGGGCCGTGGCCCCCAGGCTGCGCCCCCGACCGTGCCCTCGACCGTGCCCCTGAGACGTGCCCCCGCAGGAGCGGTGACCGCAGCCTGTTACTGCCGCTCCCAGGATGATCCGTCACCGCCTGGCAGCCGGGACGGCCCCGCGACGCGCCGATGATGTGATCATGTTGATGCCCACGCGGTCGGCCGAATCGGCCGCCCTCCCCGAGACCCGGGTGCCGCTCCCGCTCACCGCCGCCGCCTTCACCGCCAACTTCGACCGGTTCGCCATCGGCCCGATCCTGGTCACCGTCGCCGCCGTGCTGCGCGTCCCGCTGACCGCCACGGTCGCCCTGGCCGGCGGCTACGCCCTCGCCTACGGTCTGTCGCAGCCGCTCTGGGGCGTGTTGTCCGACCGGATCGGGCGGCTGCGCGTGGTCCGCACCGCCCTGACGCTGGCCGCGCTCGCCGGCCTGGCCTCGGCGCTGGCGCCGAACCTGGCGACGCTCGCCGTGCTGCGCATCCTGGCCGGCTTCGCCTTCGGCGCGGTGGTGCCCTCCTCGCTGAGCTTCGTCGGCGACGCCGTCGCCCCGGCGCGGCGGCAGGGTGCGCTCGCCGACCTGATGGCGGCGCTCGGCCTCGGCAGCGGTCTGGCCGCCCTGTTCGCCGGTACGGTCGCCGACTGGCTGAGCTGGCGGCTGGTGTTCGCGGTGCCGGCGATCGCGGCCGCAACGGCCGCGATCGGGCTGCGCGGTGCCGCCGAGCCGCAGCGCGCGCCGGTCGGCAGCCTGGCCGGGCAGGTCGGGGCCGTCCTGCGCTCCCGGTTCGCCCACCTGGTCACCGCGTTGGGCGTGGTCGAGGGCGCCGTGCTGCTCGGCGGCCTGACCTTCGTGGCCCCGGCGCTGCAGCACCAGGGGCTCTCCGAGGCCGCGGCCGGCGCGATCACCGCGCTGTACGGCGCGGGGACCCTGGTCTTCACCCGCGCCGTCAAGGCGCTGGTGCACCGCATCCCACCGCACGGGCTGGCCGCGATCGGCGGCGCCTTCGTGACGGTCGGCTACGCGGCCGCGGCCGCGGCGCCCGGGGTGGCGACCTACGCGCTGGTGGCCGTGCTGCTGGGCGCCGGCTGGGCGTTCCTGCACTCGACGCTCCAGGCCTGGGCGACGTCGGTGGTGCCCGAGGCGCGCGGGACGGCGGTCTCGCTGTACGTCGCCGCACTCTTCGTCGGCAGCGCCCTCGGTGCCGCCCTCGGCGGCGGCGCGGCCGCCCATGGACGGTTCGGGGAGATCTTCGGCGTGGCCGCCGCCGCGACGGTGCCGCTGACGGCTGCCGTGGTCCTCGGCCGACGGCGCTTCACCGCCCGGGGCTAGCAACGGGATTCAGCGCCGACCGGTTCCCAGAGCCGCGCTCGCCACCTAGCATGTGACATGTACAACCTCAGCACGCACGGTCGCGGCCGGCCCTGCCCGGTGGCGGGTCGAAGGGATGACCGCGCGCATGGACTCGCTCACCCGCGTCCCGGGTCTGCTGTACGGCGGGGACTGGAACCCGGAGCAGTGGCCCGAGGAGGTCTGGGCCGAGGACGTGAAGCTGATGACGGAGGCCGGGGTCAACCTGGTCACCGTCGGCGTCTTCGCCTGGGCCCGGCTGCAACCCGACGCTGACAGCTGGGACTTCGGCTGGCTGGACCGGCTGCTGGCGCTCTGCCACGCGCACGGCATCGCCGTCGACCTGGCCACCGCCACCGCCTCGCCGCCCGCCTGGCTGGTCCGCGCCCACCCGCAGGTGCTGCCGCGCACCGCGGACGGGGTGCGGCTGGAGTTCGGCTCGCGCCAGCACTACTGCCCCTCCTCCCCCGCGTACCGGGCCGCCGCCGTCCGGCTCACCCGGGCCCTGGCCGAGCGGTACCGCGACCACCCGGCGCTGGCGCTGTGGCACGTCCACAACGAGTACGGCGACCACGTCGCGGAGTGCTTCTGCGCGCGGTCCGCCGCCGACTTCCGCCGCTGGCTGCGCGAGCGCTACGACGGGAGCGTCGCCGAGCTCAACCGCTGCTGGGGCACGGCCTGCTGGTCGCAGCAGTATCGCGGGTTCGAGGAGATCGAGCCGCCGCGCACCGCACCGGGGCCGGCCAACCCGACCCAGCTGCTGGACTGGCGGCGGTTCTGCTCGGACGCGCTGCTGGCGCTGTACCGGGCCGAGCGGGCCGTCCTCGACGGGGTCTCGCCCGGGGTGCCGGTCACCACCAACTTCATGTCGATGGCCAAGTCGCTGGACTACTGGGAGTGGAGCCGCCACCAGGACCTGGTCTCCGACGACGCCTACCCCGACCCGGCCGACCCGCACGCCCACGTCCACGCGGCCCTGGGCTACGACCTGATGCGCTCGCTCGGCGGCGGGCGGCCCTGGCTGCTGATGGAGCAGGCGCCGTCCGCCGTCAGCTGGCGGCCGGTCAACCTGCCCAAGCGCCCGGGACTGTACCGGCTCTGGTCGCTGCAGGCGCTGGCCCGGGGCGCCGACGGGGTGCTGCACTTCCAGTGGCGGGCCGCGGTCGCCGGGGCCGAGAAGTTCCACAGCGCGATGCTGCCGCACCGGGGCACCGCCGCGCGCGGCTGGCGGCAGACCCTGCGCCTGGGGGCCGAACTGCGCCGGCTGGGCGAGATCGCGGGCAGCCGGCTGCACGGGCAGGCGGCCGTACTGCTCGACTGGGAGAGCTGGTGGGCGCTGGAACTGGACGACCACCCCTCCGCCCGGATGCGCTGGCCCGAGCTGCTCCGGCCCTGGTACTCGGCACTGCACGAGCGCGGCATCACCGTCGACTTCGTCCCGCCCACCGGCGACCTCGACCGCTACCCGCTGGTGCTGGCGCCCAACCTCTACCTGGTCGAGCCGGCCACCGCCGACCGGCTCGCCGCCTTCGTGCGGGCGGGCGGGCAGCTGGTCTGCGGACCGTTCAGCGGGATCGTCGACCGCCACGACCACATCCACCCCGGCGGACCACCCGGTCCGCTGCGCCCGCTGCTCGGCCTGGTCGTGGACGAGCCCTGGCCGATCCCGGACGGCACGGCGACCGTCGTGCGCCTGAGAGAGGCCCCAGGTCCGCAGGAGCTGCGGGCGGTGTCCTGGAGCGAGTGGCTCGAGCTGGAAGGCGCCGAGGCGCTCGCGCACTACGACAGCGGCGAGCTGGCCGGTCGGCCGGCCGTCACCCGGCACCGGCACGGCGCCGGCAGCGCCTGGTACCTGGGCTGCCACCTCGGCGCGGACGTGGGGCGGGTGCTCGACCCGGCGCTCGCCGCGGCCGGGGTGGTCCCGCAGCTGCCGGGCCTGCCGGCCGGCGTCGAGGCCACCTGCCGCCTGGCTGCCGACGGCACCGGCTACCTGTTCCTGCTCAACCACGGCTCCGCCGAGTGCCGCCTCCCGCCGGTGGCGGGGACCGACCTGCTGACCGGTGCGGAGCTCGGCGCCGGCTTCACGCTCGCCCCGCTGGGCGCCGTGGTCGCCCGGCTCTCCCCCGCCACCACCTTGCCCACCACCGACGAGGAGCACGTGTGACCCCGCTGACCCGCCGTCACTTCCTGGCCGCCACCGGAGCCGCCTGCACCGTGGCCGGCCTGGCCGCCCCGGCCGGCGCCGCCGCCGGGGCCGCCGGGCCCGAGGCCGAGGTCGACCCGGGCGACCAGCAGTGGGCCGACGTGCTGGACCTGCACGGCACCCCCGCGCAGGCCTACCCCGGCGACGCCGACGACAACAACCCGATCAACGTCTTCGCCGACCTCGGCGCCTGGCACGCCTACGCGCTGCCGCGCCCGCAGGACCCGCTCGGCGGCTTCACCGGCCCGCTGTACCTGGCCCAGGAGTACCCGTGGTGGCTCAGCGACGGCCTCACCCGCCTGACCGTGGCCGAACAGGGCCGGGTCCTGGACCTCACCGCCAGCGGCGCCCCACAACTCCACTGCCTGCCGGGCCGGTTGTGGCAGCGCTACGACCTGGGCGAGCGGCTCGCCCTCACCCTGGAGCTGTGCTTCGCCGGCAACCGCACCGCGCTGCTGCGGGCCGACCTGACCAACGGCGGCGCGAGCGAGCGCACCCTCACCGTCGCCTGGCAGGGCACGCTGCTGCGCCCGGCCGACGCCCCGCAGCGCGACGCGCCGACGCTGGTCGCCGGCGCGCGCGGCGTGGGCGTCCGGTTCGCCCGGGTGCGGCAGACCTGGGACTACCTCACCGACGGCACCGAACGCTTCGAGGTCCGTCACGCCGACCCGGTCAGCAGCAGCGTGACCGGCGACCGCCACCGCACCGACCTGCTCGACCCGGTGCGCCTGGCCCCGGGCAGCACCCGCTCGCTGGCCTGGACCGAGAGCTACACCTTCACCCCCGCCGAGCACACCCGCGCCGCCGCCGAGGCGGACGCCGCGCTGCGCGCCCCGGACCGGGTCGCAGCGGCGGGCGCCGAGCGCTGGGCCGGCTACCTCGCCCGCGCGACCGCAGGCGTCCCGGCCGCCCGGCACCGCACGGCGGTCAAGTGCGTCCAGACGCTGGTCACCAACTGGCGCAGCCCGGCCGGGCAGATCCGGCACGACGCGATCACGCCCTCGCTCTCCAACAAGTGGTTCAACGGGGTGTGGGCCTGGGACACCTGGAAGCAGGCCGTCGGCACCGCGGCCTTCGCGCCCGACCTGGCCGCCGCGCAGATCCGGGCGATGTTCGACCACCAGGTCGGCCCCGACTCGACCGACCGCCCCGCGGACTCCGGCATGGTCCCGGACTGCATCTTCTACAACGACCCGAGCACCGGCGGCGGCAACTGGAACGAGCGCAACTCCAAGCCCCCGCTGGCCTCCTGGGCCGTCTGGGAGGTCTACCGGCGCAGCGGCGACCGGGCGTTCCTGCGCGAGCTGCTGCCCAAGCTGACCGCCTACCAGCAGTGGTGGTACCGCGACCGGGACCACGCCGGCGAGGGCCTGTGCGAGTACGGCGCCACCGTGGACCCCGGCAACGCCACCCCGGAGGACTGCCGCCAGGCCGCCGCCTGGGAGTCCGGCATGGACAACGCCCCGCGCTTCGACGCGGCCCTGGGCGCGGGCGTGGTCGCCAACCGCGGCGCGGACGGTGCGCTGCTCGGCTGGTCGCTCACCCAGCGGTCGGTCGACCTGAACGCCTACCAGGCCGCCGACCACCGCCACCTCGCCGCCATCGCGGCCGAGTTGGGCGAGGCGGCAGCGGCCGAGCAGCTGCGTGCCCGGGCCGCGACGATCGACCGGGCCGTCCGCGAGACCATGTTCGACCGGGCCGCCGGCTGGTTCCACGACACCGACCTGAGCACCGGCGCCCGCCTCACCGCCCGTGGCCGCGGCATCGAGGGTGCGATCCCGCTCTGGTCGGGCACCGCCTCGCCGGACCAGGCCCGGGCGGTGCGCGCGCTGCTGCTCGACCCCGGCGAGTTCGGCACCGCGATGCCGTTCCCGACGGTGGCCCGCAGTTCCCCGTCCTTCAACCCGGCCGGCTACTGGCGGGGGCTCGCCTGGGTCGACCAGAGCTACTTCGCGCTGGCGGGCCTGCGCCGGTACGGCTGGACCCAGGACGCCCGCGCGCTGACCGACCGGCTGCTGGCGGCCGCCGAAGGGCTGGGCTCCGACGGGCCGGTGCGGGAGAACTACGACCCGCTGACCGGCGCGGGGCGCAACTCGACCAACTTCAGCTGGTCGGCGGCCCTGCTCCTGCTGCTCCTGCGGGACTGACCGGGCGCTCGCGGGCCGGGCGGCAGGGTCTGCGGCCCGGTCCGAGCGTCCGTCAGAACAGCTCCAGCCTGGCGTGGGTGGCGTCGTCGAAGATCCGCAGCACCACCTTGCCCACCGGATGCTCGGCGGAGAGGAACTCGCTGCGGTCGGCCCGGACCACCAGCACGTCGTGCGAGTCCAGCAGGTCGGAGAACCCGCGGTGCTCGATGATGTCCCACAGCGCGTCCAGGCTGCGGCCCTGCCAGTAGCCCAGCGCCTCGTGGTTGACCGCGACCAGCGCCTCGCGGAACTCCATCAACGACTCGACGCGCCGACCGCGCACGTCGACCAGCAACTCGGTCCTGCCCACGGATTCGTCCACGGGGGCGAGCCTACGCCCCCGGCGCGGTGTCCGGGGACCCCGGGAGGTTCAACTGCCAGGAGACGCCGAAGCGGTCGTTCACCCAGCCGAACCTGGCGCTGAAGCCGTAGGAACCGACCGGCATCAGCGCCTGTCCGCCCTCGGCGAGCTGCCCGTAGAGGCGGTCGAGCTCCGCCGCGCTGTCGCACTGGACGTACAGCGACATCGCCGGGGTGAAGCCGAACTCGTGCTCGGCCGGGCTGTCGATGCACAGGAACGGCTGCCCGGCGAGCCGGAAGGAGGCCTGCCGGACCGTCCCCTCGGGTCCGGTGTCGCCCGGGCCGTAGCGGTCGAGGGCCACCACCTCGGAGTCGTCGAAGAGCGAGGTGTAGAAGCGCATCGCCTCCTCGGCCCGCCCCTCGAACATCAGGAACGTGGTGATCTTGTGCGGTGTCGTCAAGCCGGCCATGGGGATCTTGCACCTTCCGGTGTCGTCGCGCAGCGGGAACCCTGACCCTCAGCGTCTACACCTTCCGGCCGCCGCAGGCGAATGGGCTCGCCCGCCCGAACCCGGGAAGGCGAGCCCTCGGGGGAAATGCGCTGGCGGCCGCGCGACCGCCGGCGGCATCCTGTCCGGATGCTGATCAGAGAAGCCACGCCCGAGGACTGGCCCGCCATCTGGCCGTTCTTCCACGAGATCATCGCTGCGGGCGAGACCTTCACCTACCCGGTCGACCTCGATGCGGAGCGAGGCCGCGAGTGGTGGCTGCTGCCGGCCCCGAACCGGACGGTGGTCGCCGTCGACGAGGCCGGCACGGTCCTGGGCACGGCGAAGATGAACAACAACCACCTGGGCAACGCCTCGCACATCGCGAGTGCCAGCTACCTGGTCGACCCGGCGCACGCCGGGCGCGGCGTGGGCCGGGCGCTGTGCGAGTACACCTTGGCGTGGGCGCGCGAGTCCGGCTTCCGGGCGATGCAGTTCAACGCGGTCGTCGAGACGAACGTACGCGCGGTGCGGCTCTACCGCTCCCTCGGCTTCGAGGTGCTGGGCACGCTACCGGAGGGCTTCCGGCACCCGACCGAGGGGTACGTCGGGCTGCACATCCTGCACCGCGCCCTCTGAGCCGCCGGGTTCGGGCCGGGTCGGCGGTCAGGGCGTGGCGGCGAGCTCCCAGTCCAGCTCCCACAGCCGCAGGGTGCCGTCCGAGCCGCCGGAGAGCAGGAACCGCGCGTCCGGGGTGAGGTCCAGGCTCCACACGTGACCGGTGTGGCCGTCGAGCACCTGTAGGCAGCGGCCGGTGTCCGCGTCCCAGATCCGGACCGCCGCATCCCGACCCCCGGAGAGCGCGAACCGGCCGTCGGGAGTGAGCCGGGCGACCATCGACTCGGCCGGCTGGTCCTCGAAGACGCGCAGCAACTCGCCCGTCGCGGTGTCCCAGAGCCGCAGCGTGCGGTCCCCGTACCGGCCGGCGGAGAGCAGGCGGCTGCCGTCGGCACTCAGGCTGACCGACCCCACCTCGCCGAGCGGGCCGCCGCCCGGGTGGGCGAGGCGCAGCGGCTCGGCGTCCAGGCGGTGCCAGAGCAGCAGTTCACCGCGTTGCCCGCCGCCGACCGCCCGCTGCCCGTCCGCGGCCAGGTGCACCGCGGTCGGGCGCCCGCGCTGACCGGTCAGCACCCGCAGACAGCGGCCGCCCTCCAGGTCCCACAGGCGCAGCGCGCGGTCGCGGCTGATCGCCAGGGCGAGGCGGCCGTCGGCGCTGTAGCTCACCGCCGTCGGGGAGCCGTCCTCGCCGGTGGTCGAGCGGCGGTCGGGCCCGGCGGTGTCGACCCGGCTCAGCAGCCGCCCGGACGCCACCGACCAGACGTGGATCTCGCCGCCGCCGCTGGACACCGCCCGTTGCCCGTCGGCGCTCAGGCCGACGGTGCCCACCAGCGGTTTGGGCAGGTCCGGCAGGCGGCTGCCGGCCGTGAGGTCCCACAGCCGCACCGGCCCGCCGCCGCTGCCGGCCACGCCGACCGTGCCGTCCGCGGAGATCGCCACCGAGTACACGTGCGGGGCGCTCTGCCCCGCCAGCACCCGCACCGGCCAGGCACCGCGCAGCCCGACCCGGACCGTGGCGCCGGCCAGCCCGCGCCAGGCGGCCAGCACCGCCGGCGCCCGCTCGAAGCCGGGGACCGCGCGGGCCCGGGTGAGCAGGTCGAGCGCGGCGGCGTACCGGCGCTCGGCGCTCGCCCGCTCCGCCGCGGCCAGCAGCGCCCGTACCTCGCCGTCGAAGCGGTCCACCTCGGCGTGCCGGCGCGGCCGGCTGAGCTGCAGCGGGGCGCGGTGCCGGACACCCGGCGCCAGGCTCCACCAGCGGGCCGCGTCGTCCTCGCCCACCGACAGCGCCAGGCCGGCGTCGGCGCCGATCAGCGCCCCCGCGACCCGGCCCCGGTGCCCGCGGAAGGTCCGCAGGCAGCGGTGGAGCGCCAGGTCCCACAGCCGCACGGCGCCGTCCTCGCCGCCCGTGACGGCGTAGCGGCTGTTGCCGCTGAGCGCGAGCGCGCGGACCTCGCCGACGGGAGCGGTGACCGTGCGGACGCACCGCCCGTCGCGCAGGTCCCACAGCCGGATGGTCAGCCCGGTCGCGGCGGTGGCCGCGGTGCGACCGTCCGGACTGAGCCAGATCGCGGTCGGGTGGTCGCCGCAGGACAGGTCGAGCCGGCGGTGGCCGGTGTGCAGGTCCCAGAGTTCGATGGTGGCCCGGTCGCGGTTGGCGACCAGGGCCAGGCCGCCGTCCTCGGTCAGCTCGACCAGTCGCAGGTCGTCACCGTCCGGGTCCGGGGCCGGACCGAGTTGCCGCCTGACCTGCCCGCTCGGGAAGTCCCAGACCCAGAGCCGACCTTCGACGACCGCCACCGCGGTGCGGGCACCGGCGTCCAGCCGCACGCACTGGACCCGGTAGAGCCGGCGGGTCCCCGGCGGCGCGAAGCTCCGCAGGCAGCGACCGGCCGTCAGGTCCCAGAACCGCACCTCGTTGTCGGGGCCCGCCGAGACCGCGAAGCGGCCGTCCGCGCTGACGTCGACGCTGCTCAGCCACGAGCTCAGGCCCTCCAGGCTGACCGCGAGCCTGCCCGTGCGCAGGTCCCAGAGCCGGATCGCGCGGACCGGGCCGGTGTTGCTGCCGTACCCCGTCACCGCGTACCGGCCGTCGGGGGTCAGCCGGATGGTCAGCCGGAACGGGCGGTCGAACGGCGGGTGCCAGCCGAGCGTGCGGCTGCCCGCGGCGCGGTGGTCCGGCGCCCGGCCGGCGCGGAGCACCTCGCGGGCGGCGCGGATGTCGGGCTGGGCGGGGTCGTCGGGGTGGGCGGGGTCGTCGGGCTCCGCGGGCCGGCCCGCCTCGTCCCCGTCCCCGTCCCCGTCCAGCAGCGAGCGGGCGGCGTCGAGGTCACCGCGCTCCAACTGGACCTGGGCGAGCAGGTGGCGGGCCTGCCACGGGTCACCGGTGCCGGCCCGCAGCGCGTCGAGGTCCGTCACCAGGTCCTCGTCGGTGATCTCCCCGCGCCGCCACCGGAACAGGCCCCGGTTGTAGGTGGCGTGGAGGTGCCGCGGGTCGGCCGCCAGCGCGGCGGCGAACGCCTGCTCGGCCTCGGCGAGCCGCTGCAGGTCCAGCAGCGACAGCGCCTTGTTGTTGAGCTCGTCGGCCCGCAGGTCGGCGGCGACCGGGGTCGGTCGGGGGTACCGCTCGCCCGTCACCCGCTGGTACACCACGGCCAGTTCGGCCGCCACCTCGGCCGCGGAGCGGGGTCGCCGGGCCGGATCGTGGCTCAGGCAGCGCGCCAGCAGCTCGGCGAGGGCCGCGGGCATGGGCGTCCGGCGCCCCGGGCGGGGATCGGTGCGGTACTGCGCCAGGGCCGCACCCGCGGCCGGGCCGGCGAGCCAGGTCACGGCGCCGGTGTACATCTCCAGCACCGAGGCGGCGAAGCTGTAGACGTCGCTGCTCCGGCCCAGCCGGCCGCCGGTGAACTGCTCCGGCGAGGCGTAGGCCGGCGTCATCCCCCGCGAGGTGGCGAGGCCCTCGGGGCCGCCGGCCGGCGCGCCCGGGCGGGCGGCGGTGCCCGCGGCACTCGACTGGGCCCGGGCCAGCCCGAAGTCGGTGATCTTCGCCGTACCGTCCCGGTCGAGCAGCACGTTGGCCGGCTTCACGTCCTGGTGCACCAGGCCCTGCTCGTGGGCGTGTTGCAGGCCCCAGGCGAACTGGACCGCCAGGTCCAGGATGCGCGCCTGCACCTCCTCGGCCGTACCCCGGTACAGCCGCCGGTCCTGGATGTGCTCGCGCAGGCTGCCGCCGTCGAGGTACTCGGCGAACACCCGTGGGATCCCGTCGATCTCGCGCACGTAGTGGCAGCTGCACACGTGCGGATGCAGCCCCAGCGACACCCAGGTCTCCGCCTCCTCGGTGAACAACTCCCGCGCCCGCGCGGAGCGGACGAGCTCCGGCCGCGGCGACTTCACCGCCAGGTCCGTCCCCCACGTCAGATGCCGGACCCGGTACACCAGCCCCATCGCGCCGGCCGCGTGCACCCGGGTGACCTCGTAACGGTCCTCGATCACGTCACCGACCTGCCAGGTCATGGCCGCCCCCATCGCTCCCGCTCGGTGTTCCGTCGCCGTCCGACACGTCCCGCCCGAATCGTTCCCCGTGGGAAGGACGACCACCGGGCCACGCCCGGTTCGTCGGCGAGTACCCGTACTCGGGCGCGCGCGGGCCACACCGGGCAGGCTCGATCCCCGCGGGCGCAAAATCGCTGGCCCCCGCACCGGCCCAGCGGCTACGCTCGGCGGCGATGACTACCGGGACGGCGTTGCGCCACACACGGATGGGTGACCCGGTGCTCCGCTGAGCACCGGGCGGGCCGGAGCGGGTCCGCGGTTCGAGCGAGGGGCCGGCGCTGCTGCGCGGGGGCCGCCTCCGTCGTGATTGATCACTGGCTTGACACATCAACCACGACTGGAGACCTCATGCCCACCAGCACGCTTCGCATTCCCACCCCCGACGGCCAGGCCGACGCCTTCCCCGACCGTGGCGAGCGGCACCCCGCGGTCCTGCTGTACCCGGACGCCTTCGGCCTGCGGCCCGAACTGGAGGCCAGGGCCCGCGAACTGGCCGCGCACGGGTACTACGTGCTCGTCCCCAACCTCTACTACCGGCACGGCCCGGCGCCGGTGATCGACCTTCCCGCGTACATCGGGGAGGAGATCCGGCCGGCGCTCATCGACCGGTTCCTGCCGTTGGTCCAGGAGCACTCCGCCGAGCGGATCCTGCGCGATGCCGACGCCTACCTCGGGTTCCTCGCCGACCAGCCCGAGGTCGGCGCCGGGCCGGTGGGCGTGATCGGCTACTGCATCGGCGCCGCCCTGGCGATGCGGACCGCGGCGGCCCGGCCCGACCGGGTGGCCGCCCTCGCCGGATTCCACCCCGGCTTCCTGGTCACCGGTGCGCCCGACAGTCCGCACCGGCTGCTCTCCGCGCTCACCGCCGAGGTGCACCTGGGCCTCAGTGAAGGCGACATGTCGCCCACGTCCATCGACGAGCTCCACCAGGCCCTGGATGCCGCGGGGGTCCGCCACAGCACCGAGGTCTACCCCGGCACCCTCCACGGCTACACCATGTCCGACACCGAGGCCTTCAGCCCCTCCGGGCTCGAGCTCCACTGGGACCGGCTGCTCGCCCTGCTGGACCGTACGCTGGCCACCGGCTGAGGCTCCGGCCGGAGCGCCTGGGCTGCCGGTCCCCTCCCCTCTCATCCGACGGTCCGAAAACTCCCGTGATACCTCCGGCCCGGACGCGGCGTCTTCTCCGGTGACGACCGTTCCGCATGCCGCACGACCGACCGGGGGACCCACGTGCACGAGGTGCTCGACTTCGAGGAGTTCGCTGCCTCGCGAGCCCGCAAGCTCTTCCAGATCGCCTATCTGATGTGCGGCGACTGGCACCAGGCGCAGGACCTGGTGCAGGCCACGCTCGGCAAGCTGTTCGCGGTCTGGGGCCGGGTCCGGCCGGGCCGCGGGGTCGTCGACCTGGACGCCTACGCGCGCAAGGTGCTGCTGCGCACCTACCTCTCGCACCGGCGCCTGCGCCGCTCGGGCGAGCTGGCGGTCGCCGACCTGCCGGACCGGCCCGCCGGCGAGCCCGGCGGGGGCCCGGAGCTGCGCCTGACCCTGCTCGCGGCGCTGCGCCGGCTACCGCCGCGCAACCGGGCGGTGGTGGTGCTCCGGTACCTGGAGGACTGGGGCGTGTCTTTCGGATCACGCCGGGCGGTCGCCGCCGGGGCACGCACCTCGACGGCTTCTCGTCAGTCGCCGATGGCCCCCAGCCTTCGGCCGGGAGGTGCCCCCACCGCATGGACTCCTTCCTCGGCGCCGCCGATGCACGCACCCCAACGCCGCCCGCTGATCCGACGTGATCCGAAAGACACGCCCTGCAGCATCGAGGCGGTGGCCGAGGCCCTGGGGACCAGCACGGGCGCGGTCAAGAGCCTGAACACGCGCTCGCTGGCCCGGCTGCGGGAGTTGCTCGGCCAGGACCGCGAAGCGCTCTTCCCGCACTGAGCGCGTACAAGATCACGAGGGGTGAACGCGATGGACATGGAT
This sequence comes from Kitasatospora sp. LaBMicrA B282, assembly GCF_050325825.1. Lineage (NCBI taxonomy): Bacteria > Bacillati > Actinomycetota > Actinomycetes > Kitasatosporales > Streptomycetaceae > Kitasatospora > Kitasatospora sp. LaBMicrA B282. The sequence goes on along the minus strand of NZ_JBNQTI010000096.1, from coordinate 16,902 downwards.
TTCGAGGACGACCCGGATTTCGAGGACGACCTGACCAGGATGCTCCAGCGGAGCGTCGACGAACTCGACCCACCGGTGGCGGTGCTGGTCGCCGAGGGCGACCGGGAGGGCCGCCGGCGCCGGCGGGTGCGGCGGCAACTGCAGGCGGCGGGCGCCGCGCTGACGGTGGCCGCGGTGGTGGCCGGCGGGGTGCTGGTGTCCGGACTCGGCCGCGGGGGTGAGCACCTGACGGTGGCGGCCGCGACCGGCGGCGCGGCGAGGGGCACCGTGAGCGGCACGCCGGCTGCCTCGGCCGCGGGCACGCCGTCCGGTGCGGCCACGCCGTCGAGCGCCGCGAGCCCGTCAGGTGCGGCCACGCCCTCCGGCGCTGCCGCACCCGGCGCCGGCGCGGCGGTGCCCGTCGCCGCCGATCGGGACATCACCTGGCAGGCAATGGTCAAGACCCTCGCCGACCAGCTGCCGCCCGGCGCGAAGTTCAGCGCCGTGAACCCGTTCGGGATCGTCTTCAACACCAACGCCACCTCGCGCTACGCCGAGTTCCGGTACGACGACGGCGCCGGCGCCTCGACCGTCATGCTGTCGATGTCGGTCGCCGCGAACCCGCAGCAGATGCGGAACTGCGCCGACTGGCACGGCGGCAGCGACGAGGGCCCGCGCCGGCCCGGTTACGAGCAGCCGAGCTGCCAGGTGACGCCGCTACCGGACGGCAGCACCATGCTCAGCCTCGTCACCGGCACGGACGGCTACGGCCTGTACGACGAGGAGGTCACCCTCTTCCGCGCGGACGGCCTCACCCTGCAGATCACGGCGGCCAACGCGGTGCTGTCCGACTCCGGCACCTCCGTGCCGCCCGTCACTGTCACCCGCGACCGGCCGCCGGTCGGTCTGCCGGGCTGGCAGGCGATCGCGCAGAGCCCGCAGTGGCAGTTCAAGGTCCCGCAGTCGGTGCTGGACGCGGGCGCCGCCTTCGCCAAGGACATTCCCCGCCTGCCCTGCCCGTCGGGGTACGACCCGGCCAAGTACTGCGACATCGGCTGACGAACCTCGGCTGCTGGACGTCGGCTGGCGCCGCGGCGCAACACGGCAGGGCAGGGCACCACGGCAGGGGGGAAAGAAAAAAAAAACGAAACCCCCCCCCCCCCCCCCCCCCCCCCCCGACCCGTCCCCCTGCTGCCCCTGAATCCGGGTCAGCCGCTCCACTGGCCGCGCTCGGCGAGCACGTCCCGCAGCACGTCGATCCGGTCCGCCATGATGCCGTCGACACCGAGGTCGAGCAGCGCCCGGATCCGCTCGGGCTCGTCCACGGTCCAGACGTGCACCTGCAGTCCGAGCCGGTGCGCGGCGCGGACGAAGGCCCGGTCGACCACCCGGACCCCGCGGTGGCGTTCGGGCACTTGCGCGCAGACCGCCGGCCACGGCGAGCGGCGCCCGGGCAGCAGCGGCCCGGCCAGCGAGCGCAGCCGCAGCGCGAGCACCTCGCGCGGGCTGAGCGAGGTGGCCAGTCGCGGTCCCGCCAGCGCGCGCACGGCGGCCAGCCGGCTGTCGGAGAAGCCGCCGACGCAGACCCGGTCCCAGGCGTTGGTCCGCCGGATCGCCTCGACCAGCGGCGCGACGGCGGGCGCGGCCTTGACGTCGATGTTGACCTGGGCGTCGGGGAACGCGCCGAGCAGGTCCACCAGCAGCGGGATCGGCTCGGTGCCGCCGATCCGGGCCCGGCCGACCTCCGCCCAGGGCAGCTCGGCCACCGCGCCGCTGCGGTCGGTGACCCGGTCCAGGCGGGAGTCGTGGAAGGCCACCAGCACGCCGTCGGAGGTGGCGTGCACGTCGGTCTCCAGGTACCGGTAGCCCAGGGCGACGGCCGCTTCGAACGCGGCGAGCGAGTTCTCCGGCTTGCCGAGGTCGCCCCCGCGGTGGGCGAAGGCGAGCGGCCCCGGGTGGTCGAGGAAGGGGTGCATGAGGAACTCCGGGGCGGGGCGTCGAGCACGGCTCGGGAACGCGTTACAGTATGACGCATCATGTCAAGCAGTAACGCTGAGCGCTCTGTGGACGACGCCATCCTCGACGCGGCGGCCGAGCTGATCGTCCACCTCGGCCCGCGCCGCACCCAGCTGGCCGAGATCGCCCGCCGGGCCGGCGTCAGCCGCCCCACCGTCTACCGGCGGTGGCCGGACGTGCGCGCGATCGTCGGCGCACTGCTGACCCGCGAGATCCTGGCGACCGTGGCCGGCCTCGCCCCCGCCGCGGAGGACCGCGAGTCCTTCGTGGCGGCGGTGGTGGAGACCGCGGTCCGGCTGCGCGACCACGCCGTGCTCGGCAGCCTGCTGCGGTCCGACCCGGACACCCTGGTCGAGTACGTCGTCGAACGGCTCGGCGCCAGCCAGCAGGGGATGATCGACGCGCTGCGCACCGCCATCGAGCGCGGCCAGGCGCACGGCTCGATCCGCCCCGGCCGACCCACCGAACTGGCGGCAATGGTGCTGCTGATCGCCCAGTCCACCGTCCAGTCCCACCGGATGGTCGCTCCGCTGCTCCCGGAACCGGCCTGGCGCCACGAGCTCTCCGCCGCCCTGAACGGCTACCTGAAGCCCTGAGACCCCGAGCAACCGCTGCACGAGCTCCACGCGCTCCACGAGCTGCACGAGGCTGCCGTCACCCGCACCCTGGATGTGCTCCGACGCCACCACCACGCAGCACCGAAAGGCGTCCGTCGAGCTCGCCGACCCGCTGGAGCTGCTGGTCCCCGGCACCGCGGACGACTACCGCCTGACCGCGGCCGGGCGCGCCGCCACCCCGTGAGCAGGCTCAGCGCAGCTGACCGCGCATCACCCGGCCGATCGTGGCCGCCACCTCCGGCGCCTCCCAGTAGGCGGAGTGGGTCCACAGACCGGTGCTGGCCAGGTGACCGACGGGCAGGTCGGTCGGCGCACCGCCGTCGGCGAGGCGGAAGACCCCGGCGGCGCGGAAGGCGAGCACGTCCAGCGGCTCCCAGAGGTTGGTCCAGCGGGCCAGTGAGGCGGGCAGCGCCACCAGGCCGGTCCCGGAGTGCGGGGCCAGCTGGCCGCCGCGCGGGTCGCAGAGGTGGAAGAAGGCGGCCTGGGAGCCGAAGGTCAGCAACTCGGAGGTCCACAGCGGCTGGTCGGCGGTGGCCATGTCCACCGCGATCACCCCGCCGAGGCTGTGCGCGACCACCCGCACCGGGCGCCCGGGCGTGCGGCCGAGCGCCGGGTCCACCGCGTCGACGGCCGCGCGGACCCGGGCGTGGATCGTCGCGCGGTGGCGCTGGTAGACCAGGACGTCGCCGAGGAACCGGGTGGTGCCCGGCCCGAACCTGCTGCGCAGCGCCTGGTTGACCCGGCCCGCCACGGCGGCCAGCGCGGCTCCGGCGACCCGGTCGAGCTCCAGCAGGCGGCGTTCGACGGTCCGGCGCAGCCCGCGCGGCTGCTCGGGCGCGTCGCGCAGCGAGCCGCCGGCCCACCGGTCGGTCGCGGGCTCCGCGGCGCCGGCCTCCTCGGCCAGGTCGGCGAGTGCGGCGGCGGCCTCGGCCAGCAGCTGTGGGTCGGCGATGCTGCTCAGCCACTGCGTCCTGGGCCACGCCTCGTCGATGGCAGCGAGCACGGCGGCGGTGTCCGGCGCGCCGCCGGAGCCGCCGCGCAGGGTGTCCGCGCCGGTCGCCCGGTCGGCCAGTTCCTGCTGCACGGCGGCGTGCAGCACGGCCAGGTTCTCCGCCCGCTGCACGGCGGCGTGCGTCGCGCCGGGCTCGGCGAGCAGGGCGCCCACCAGCTCGGCGGCGGGCGCGGCGCCGGGGACCCCGTCCTCGCGCAACGCCGACGGGCCGGCTCCCCCGGCTGACCACGCCGGGCCCGCCGAGTGCGCCGGGTCGGCCGGCCAGGGCAGCGCGAGTTCGACGAAGCGGTCGTCGGCGCCGAGGTCCCCCCAGTACACCGGCACCAGCTCCACCTGCGCGGCGGCCTGGAGGTCCGCGACGGTGCGGGTGAAGCCGGCGCGGTCGCGGTTGCCGACGCCATGGATGACGAACACGGGGTCCGAGGTCACCAGTTCTTCCTCTCCTTGCTTTCGGGTGCCTGACTAGGGCTGCTCTCGGGTGCCTGACTAGGGCTGTGGAACGACGGGCAGCAGGCTCGCCCCGCCGGCCGCCGGGGCCGGCTCGACCCGGGTGCCCGGGCTGCCGTAGACGGCGTAGGCGAGCCAGGTGGGATCCCCGTCCAGGTCCTTGATCGCCTGCCGGGCGTGCAGCGACGCCGTTCCGAGCGGCAAGCCCTCGCCGATCAGCTGCTGGTAGAAGCGGTCGGCGAAGGCCAGCGCGGTGGCATCGCGGACGGGCCAGAGCGTGCCGACGAAGGCCCCCGCACCGGCCCGCAGGAACTGCGGTGCCCAGCCCAGGCTGTCGCCGAACCACCCGATCTCGCCCGCACTGCGGCAGGCGTTGAAGAACACCAGCGGGCGGCCCGCGCGCAGGCTGCGGCGCTGGACCGCCACGGCGAGGTCGATCGGCTCGAACGTGCCGTCCGCCATCGTCACCGAGGAGCCGGCCCCGGTGAAGGAGTTGTGGCAGGCGAAGTGCAGCAGCCCGGTGTGCCCGTCCTCGATCACCGCGGTCAGCGCGTCGCGTTCGCTCAGCCGGCTCGCCCCCGCCGCGGCCACCCGGAGGCGGTCGGAGACGACCCGGACCTCGCGGTCGGCCGCCGGCGGCGAGCCGGGCGGCAGCACGAAGGCGGCCCCGGGCAGCGAGAGCCGGCGCACCCGGTCCTGCCCGTGCACCCGGCGGACCACGGGCAGCCACTCGGCCAGGAAGCCGCGGTCCTCCGAGCCCTCGTCCACGGGGTAGAGCAGTTCCCACGGCACGGCGTCGTGCTCGCCCAGGACGGTGAACGCCGTGATCCGTTCGGCCTGCTCCCAGAACTGGCGGCGGACCGCCTCCGGCACCGCGGCGGCCCACAACTGCACGCCGAGGCTGCGCAGCCGGTGCCGGCGCTGCCGCAGCGCCTGGGCCGGCAGGTCACCCGCCGCCGCCCGGGCGGTCTCCCGGAGCTCGGCGTAGATCCGCTCCGACGCGCTGTGCGGGTCCCCCGCCGCGTAGCTGAACAGTTCCGGCGCGTACCAGGTCTCGCCGATCAACTGGAAGCCGTAGCTGCCTGGCGCCTGACCGCGGGTCACCTGGAGGGTCACCTCCCCCGGCTCGACGGCCAGGCTGTCCAGCTCTGTCGTGCTGGTCCGCTCCCGTCTCGTCGGGCCGCGGTCGACGACCGAGATCGAGCAGCGGGCCTCGCCGAGGAAGGTGCCGCCGCGGAACGCCCGGACGGTCAGGGCGTGCAGCCCCGGGACCACGGTGCGGAAGCCGAACCGGAGCACGTCGGAGTCCCGGCCGGGCGTCACCCACACCTCCTGCTGGAGGTCCCCGAGCGCCTCCAGCCCGGTGGCCGACACGGTGATGACGACCCGGGCACCGAGCGGCGGCAGCGCGAACGGGCGCAGCGGCGTGCCCTCCCCGTCGGCCACACCCCGGGTGATCTGCACGTGCAGCGGGACCTCACGGCCGAGCGCCGCCTGCTCGGCGAGCTCGACCACGAGGCGACGGGCCTCCACGACCTCGTCGGCGGGCGACTCGGGGGCCGGGCGGGGATAAGGCGGGGCCACGGACGGGACCGCTTGGTAGGCCGCGTCGCCGAACTGCGCGGCAGCGGGGTGGTCGGTGGCCTGCTGCACGGGGGCGGACTGCGGGTACCCGAAGGACACCGGGCCCGGGCCCGGCTGCGGAGCCACCGGTCGCGGAGCCACGGCCTGTTGCTGCGGCGGCGCCCCGGCGTATCCGGTGGGTTGCCGGGCCTGCCGACCAGCGGCCGAGCCGGCCTGCCAGGCGCGGGCGATGCCCTCGCCGACCAGGGCGGCGAGGTCGACGTAGGCCTCGCGGACCTCGGGCCGTACCAGGTCGAGGTCGACCGCGCCCCCGGCAGCCAGGCTCTCGTCGAACGGCACCACGATCACGCCGCGGCAGCGGGCCTGGAACTGCGCGACGACGTCCTCGATCCGCATCGCCTCCCCGGTCCCGCGGGCCCCGGAAACCACCGCGATGCTGCGCCGCACCAGGTCGGCGCGGCCCTGGGCGGAGAGCCGGTCCACGGCGGTGAGGGCTCCGGCAGCGCCGTCGACGCCGGTGGTGGCGACGATGATCAACTGGTCGACCAGGTCGAGCACGGGGCCGTGCAGCGGACCGGTGCCTAAGTCGGTCAGGATGATCGGGTACCGGTGGCCCAGCGCGTCGACCACCCGGCGGTAGTCGACGGCGTCGAAGCCGGTGGGGACCGCCGGGGCGAGGTCGTCGGCCAGGATCTCCAGGCCGGTCCGCCGATCGGTCCGGCCGCGGAGCGTGCCGGCGCCGCGGTCGGCGTCGATCGCGATCACCTTGTCCCGGCGCACGCCGGCCAGGGTCGCGCCGAGCGCGATGGTGGTCGTCGTGGTGCCGGCGCCACCCGTGGGACCCAGCAGCGCGATCCGGTGGCAGCCCGCCACCGGTGTGCGGATGACCCCCAGCTTGCGCCGCCGCTTCGCGTCCGCGAACGACGGACGCAACACCCATGAGCGCCAGCTCAACCGCCGCTCGGACCGTTCGCCGCCGACGGACTGCTCCTGATCACCGCTCAACCCGAAGGTCCCCCCTTCAGCGCCCCGTCATGCTACTCCCCCGGCAGCACGCTTGACCGCATCCTGACATCTCCTCAACTCACCCCGACCGCCGGGGTCCTGGGCCACCGGGTCCCGACGCCTCAGCGCGCGAGGCCGAACGAGCTGACCAACGGGACGCTCCCGCCCGCCACCCACCACCCGCCGGCTCGGCCCGCGAATGAGCTCAGATGAATGCAACTATCACCATCAATCACGCCAGTTGACGCCCTGTCATGGGCGCTGCCATGCTCTGGGCAGCACCAGCGATCGTCCGCACGCACTCCACTCACTCCACCACCGGAAGGGTCATCCCCCATGCGTCGTACCGCCGCTGTCCTGACGACCACGCTGCTGGCCGCCGCCGCAGCCCTCACCGTCCCCGCGGCCGCCCAGGCGGCCCCGACGAGCACCAAGGCCGCCCAGGCCGGCGGCTGCATCGCCTGGACCGCCGGACCCTCGATCTTCGGGACCTGTTCGGGCATCAGCCCCTACCAGATCTGGTACGTGACGGCGACCTGCGACAGCATGCTGAACGGGGTCCCGTTCTCCCGCCCGGCGTTCGGCCCCGAGGCGGTCGGGAACGGGAGCACCTCGGCCGGGTGCAACTTCGGCGACACCATCGTCTTCCCCCACATCGTCTTCGCGGGCACGGTGCCTCCGCCGGTGGCCGGGCCGCAGGGCCAGATCACCGGATACGTGGGCAAGTGCGTCGACGACGCCGGCGCCTCCACCAACAACGGCACCCACATCCAGATCTACGACTGCAACGGCACCAACGCGCAGCACTGGACGGTCGGCGTCGACGGCACGCTGCGCGTGCTCGGCAAGTGCATGGACGTGCAGGGCGGCGGCACCGCCAACCACACCATGGTGCAGCTCTACGACTGCAACGGCACCGGCGCCCAGCAGTGGAAGCCGCAGCCGAACGGCTCGCTGCTCAACCCACAGTCCGGCCGCTGCCTGGACGACCTGGGCTTCGGCACCAACAACGGCAACCAGCTCGGCATCTGGGACTGCAACGGCGCGGCCAACCAGAAGTGGGTGCTCCCCCACTGACGACCGGTCGGCGAAGCCGGCCCTGGGTTGTTTTTTTTTTTCCCCCCCCCCCCCCCCCCCCCCCCCCCCCCCCCCCCCCCCCCCCCCCCCCCCCCCCCCCT
>NZ_JBNQTI010000096.1:0-9055 GCF_050325825.1 Kitasatospora sp. LaBMicrA B282 | reverse complement strand
GACACGCCGTTGGGGGTGTGGGGCGGAAGGTGAGGGACAAAAGGGGGGTGGGTTCCCCCCCTTTGCTGCTTGTTGGGCAGTTCTGCCCCTGCCCGGTGCGGCTGCCACCGCACCGGGCAGGGCCACGGCTACAACCAGGCAGGGCCCACGGCTACCCCACGACGCCCGCCACCCCGGTCATCCCGCGCGCGGCGTGAAGAGGCCGAACGAGGCGCCCTGCGGGTCCTTGACCACGGCGATCCGCGGGCCGTTCTCCATCTCCACGTCGGCCGGGCCGTACGCCGGCTCGCCACCGAGCTTCACGGCGGCGTTCACGGCGGCGTCCACGTCCGCGACCCAGAAGTACGGGGTCCAGTGCGAGGGGACGCCGGGCGGGAACGCGTCGCCCATCTCCATCATCCCGCCGAACATCTTGTCCGCCATGCCCACCATCGGATAGTCGGGGTGCGGCCAGACCCGCCAGTCGAACACGGCCTGATAGAAGGCCAGCGCGGCCTCCAGGTCCCTGGTCGCCAGGTCGATCCAGCCGAAGGCGTTCGGCTCACCCACCACGCCGAAGCCGCTGAACTCCCGCGCCTGCCAGAGCGTGAACGGCGCGCCCGTCGGGTCGCTCAGCAGCGCCCAGCGGCCCAGCCCGCCGACGTCCATCGGCCCCATCCACAGCTGCGCGCCCGCCTGCTTCGCCGCCTCCGCCGTGGCATCGGTGTCGGTGACGGCGAACGAGAGCTGCCACTGGACCGGCTGCTGCGGGTTCATCAGCGGGGCGACCGCGGCGGCGGGGGCGCCGGCCAGCGAGAAGACGGTGTAGCCGCCGTACTGCGGGTCGGGGTCGGTCTCAGCGGTCCAGCCGAACAACTCACCGTAGAACTGCTTGGCCGCCTCGGGCTCGGTGGTGCTCAGCTGGGTCCAGCACGGGGAGCCTGGGAGGATTCCGGTCACCTTCAACGCAAGGGCCTCTCGACGTCGGGTTCAGCGAGCCAGCTCCCCATCTAATCCCGCACCCGGGCGGCGCGCCGGGAAGTGCCGGCTGGTGTCGTCGAGTGATTTTCGAGCGCGGTCGGCGACCGCCCGCCGAGCGGCCGGCGCGGCACGGGTCTTGAGATAGCTTCAACAAAATGTGAGACTACGGGCCCCAGCAGGCAGCGGCACCGGAAACCGTCCCGCACCCGCTGCAACTTGACGCACTCGACGCATCGTCAAGCCGAACGCAACGCCGCGTTCCGCATGCTGGGATGACCGCGGTCGCCGACCGGCACCGCGCGCTCCGTCACAGCACCGGGAGGGACCGATCCGATGTCGGCACGCACCTTCGAAAGCGCTTCCGTGGAGTCCGTCTACGCGGAGATCCTCCGCCGCAACCCCGGCGAAGCAGAGTTCCACCAGGCAGCGCGCGAGGTGCTGGACAGCCTCGCCCCGGTGCTCGCGGCCCGTCCCGAGTACGCCCGGGCCAAGCTGATCGAGCGGATCGCCGAGCCGGAGCGGCAGCTGATGTTCCGGGTGCCGTGGCTGGACGACGAGGGCACGGTGCAGGTCAACCGCGGCTTCCGGGTCGAGTTCAACAGCGCGCTCGGACCGTACAAGGGCGGTCTGCGCTTCCACCCGTCGGTGAACCTCGGCATCGTCAAGTTCCTGGGCTTCGAGCAGATCTTCAAGAACGCCCTGACCGGGCTGAACATCGGCGGCGGCAAGGGCGGCAGCGACTTCGACCCGCGCGGCCGCAGCGACGCCGAGGTGATGCGCTTCTGCCAGTCGTTCATGACCGAGCTGTACCGGCACCTGGGCGAGCACACCGACGTGCCGGCCGGTGACATCGGCGTCGGCGGTCGCGAGATCGGCTTCCTGTTCGGCCAGTACCGCCGGATCACCAACCGCTGGGAGGCCGGGGTGCTGACCGGCAAGGGCCTGGCCTGGGGCGGTTCGCAGGCCCGCACGGAGGCCACCGGCTACGGCAACGTGCTCTTCACCGCCGAGATGCTGAAGCGCCGCGGCGAGGACCTGGAGGGCCAGACGGTCACCGTCTCCGGCTCCGGCAACGTGGCGATCTACTCGATCGAGAAGGCCCAGGCGCTCGGCGCCAACGTGATCACGGCCTCCGACTCGCAGGGCTACGTGGTGGACGACAAGGGCATCGACGTCGCCCTGCTGAAGCAGGTCAAGGAGGTCGAGCGCGGCCGGGTCAGCGACTACGCCGAGCGGCGCGGCAGCTCCGCCCGCTACATAGCCGGCGGCAGCGTCTGGGACGTCGCCACCGACGTCGCCCTGCCCTCCGCCACCCAGAACGAGCTGGGCGCCGAGGCCGCCGCCGTCCTGGTGCGCAACGGCGTCAAGGCCGTCTCGGAGGGGGCGAACATGCCCACCACCCCCGAGGCCGTGCGCATCCTGCAGCAGGCCGGGGTCGCGTTCGGCCCGGGCAAGGCCGCCAACGCGGGCGGCGTCGCCACCAGCGGACTGGAGATGGCGCAGAACGCCGGTCGCGACTCCTGGTCCTTCGCCCAGGTCGAGGACCGCCTGGCCGGGATCATGCGCAGCATCCACGACACCTGCTTCGAGACCGCCGCCCGCTACGGGGCGCCCGGCGACTACGTCCTGGGCGCCAACGTCGCCGGCTTCGAGCGGGTCGCGGACGCGATGCTGGCACAGGGGCTGATCTGACGTCGCAGCACCTGACGGCCCGACCAGGGCCGTGAACCACGGCGCCGCACCCGCCACTCACGGCGGGTGCGGCGCCGTTCTGCGGCGTGCTGTGCTGATCTGCGGCGTGCTGTGCTGATCGCGCCGAGGGCGCGACCTGCCGGGCCAATGGCCGAAAGTGAGACTGTCGGCACCTTCGGTGGTCGCCTACGGTCGGAGCTCCGAACGGGCGGGTGTCATGGACACGACGTACATGTCGACACGTGACGTCCGGCACCCGCTCCCGGGCATCGACCCCATCGACCCCATGCCTCCCCAGGGAGATCCCATGCGCCGTTCCCTCCCCGTGGCCGCCGTCGCCGCCACGGCCGCGCTGCTCTCGCCGCTCGCCCTCGCCGGCGCCGCACAGGCCCGGAGCGCCACACCCGCACCGAGCCCCGCCCGCGCCACGATCCCCGGCTTCACCATCGGCCTGGTCAGCCTCAACGGCTCCGGCTGCCGCGCCGGGACGGCGGCCGTCGCCCCCTCCCCCGACGGCACCGCCTTCACCGTCAGCTACAGCAACTACCTCGCCCAGAGCGGCGCCGGCACCAGCCCGACCGACTTCCGCCGCAACTGCCAGCTCACCGTGCAGGTCAACGCCCCGCAGGGCTTCACCTACGCCGTCGCCGAGGCCGACTACCGCGGCTACGCCTACCTCGCCCCCGGCGCCAGCGCCGTGGAGCAGGCGAACTACTACTTCCAGGGCATGCCGCAGACCGTCAGCGCCTCGCACCCCTTCAGCGGCCCGGTGGACGAGGACTGGCAGGCCACCGACACCGCGAACATCGCCAGCCTGGTCTGGTCCCCGTGCGGCGAGATCCGCGACCTGAACATCAACACCCAGCTGCGGGTCAGCCAGGGCAGCGCCGACCCGGGCAGCACGAGCTTCATGACGATGGACTCCACCGACGGCAGCCTCACCACCATCTACCACCTCGACTGGGCCCAGTGCCCCCGCTGAGCAGCGGCGAGGTCAGCCCACCGGCTGCTGCTGGGCCGGCCGCTGCTGTGACGACTCCTGCTGGCCCGGCTCCTGTTGGGCCGACTCCTGCTCGGCCTCCACCCGGGCGTTCCACTCCCGCTTGGCCGCCCGCCAGTCGTCGTCGTTCTGGCCGAACCGCCAGTAGCCCGAGATCGACAGCTGCTCGCGCGGGATCCCGCGCTCCAGCCGCAGCTGGCGGCGCAACTCCTTGACGAAGCCCGCCTCGCCGTGCACGAAGGCCGACACCGTCCCGGCCGGGACGTCCAGCGCCGTCACCGCCTCGATCAGCGCCGCGCCCACCGGACGCTCACCGCGGTGCAGCCAGCTGACCTCCACACCGGCCGGCGAGGCGATCTTCTGCTCCTCGGCGGCGTCCGCGACCTCGACCAGGGCGTGGCCCACGGCGCCGTCCGGCATCCGCTCCAGCGCGGCGGCGATCGCCGGCAAGGCGCTCTCGTCGCCGGCCAGCAGGTGCCAGTCGGCGGCTGGATCCGGGGCGTACCCGCCACCGGGACCGAGGAAGTGGACCGTCTCACCGGGCTGCACCCGGGCCGCCCACGGACCGGCCAGCCCCTCGTCACCGTGCACCACGAAGTCGACGCTGAGCTCGCCCGACACCGGGTCCCAGGCCCGCACCGTGTACGTCCGGGTCACCGGCCACTGCTCGCGCGGGAACTCCTCGCGGATCCGCGCGAGGTCGAAGGGCGCCGGGTAGCCGGCCCAGCTCGTCCCCGCCGGCGCGAAGAGCACCTTGATGTAGTGGTCGGTGAACTCGGTGGCATCAAACCCGCCCAGCCCCGCCCCGCCGAGCACCAGCCGCACCATGTGCGGAGTGAGTCGCTCGGTGCGCAGCACCCGTGCTTCACGGACCCGCGGCACCCTGCGCGCCGACTGCTCTGCCATGAGGCTCCCCCTGTTCCGGCATGACAACCATGCATCGATTAGGTTTGCCTAACCTAACACCTCGGATCGCTATGCGCACCGCCGAGCCCGTCCGGCCGACGCCGGTCGGGGCCGGCCGAATCCGCTGGCGTCGGCAGCGTGGCGACGACGAGACTGCCCCGGTGAACACCCTGCCGCCGGCTCCCGGCCGGCCTCCCCTGGCGTCGCCGGATGTCCGCAACCGTTACCTCGCCCCCGACTTCGCGGGCATGGACGACCTGGTCGCCGACCTGGTGCTGCCCGTCCATGCGCCCGCCCACGTGCTCAGTGCGCTGGAGACCGCGCGAGAGCTGCTCCGGCACTCCTACTTCCGGTACGAGTTCGCCACCGTCGCCGCCGCGCACGCGCTGTTCGCCGTCGAGCAGGCCCTTGGCGAGCGGCTCGGTGTCGAGGAACCGCTCGGGCGACTCATCGAGCTGTCCCCCGTCGCCGGACTGCTGCCGGCCGAACTCGCCGAGCGGCTCGACCGGAGCCGGCAGCTCCGCGACCGGCTGAGCCACGGCACCGCGACCAGCGGCGTCCTGCGGCCGCAGCGGGCCGTCGTGTTGGTGCGGGCTGCCTTCGACGCCGCGGCCCTGCTCTTTCCCCCGCCGCCGCCCGCACCCGCGGCGGACCGATCCGCGGGGCTGCTCGGCCGGCTGTGGGAGGAGCACCGGCGCACGCCCTTCCCCGAGAGCTTCCGCGGGGTGGACGTCGGGGGCGAGGACCTGGTCCTCCTCGACGCGGACGTCGCCGGGCTCGTGCTGCGGGAGTTGACCGGCGGCGGACTCGACGGTGACGGGCTCGCCATCCTCTGGCGCTGCCTCACCGCCCTCGACGCGGTCCTGCCGTCGCTCGGCGAGGCGTACTGCACCTCCTATTGCACGCGACTGCGGACGATCGCCCGGCTCGCGGCTGCGCGCCACCTCCCCGACGCGAGCTGAATCGGCGCGGCCTCGATCGATGCGTCGACTGCCTCAGGCCGATGCGCCGCCCTGGAACAGCCGCGGCGGGAGGTACGAGGAGTCGACGCGGATCCGCCAGCGCCGGCTGCGGTGGGCGTGGCAGGCCAGGGCCAGGATGTCGAGGTTGAGCGCAGCGTCGGGGGCGGCCGCCCGGGCGGCGACCTGGTGGAAGGCGCGGTGGGCTTCGAGGGCGTCGGCCAGGGCCAGGTTGAAGCTCTCCTCGTCCCCGTCGACGAGTTGCGAGAGGAGGACCGCGGGCGGCGGCAGGAAGCCGCGGTCCCTGCCGTCCCCGAACGTCCGCAGCGCCTGCTCGGTCGCCGGCTCCGGGTCCACGCCGCGGAAGTAGTCGTGCAGCGCCCGGCGGTAGCTGCTGGTCGGGCCGTCGTCCTTGGTGCTGACGGCGGGGCCGGTCCGCACCAGCACGGCCAGGTGCTCGGGCACGCCGGTGATCAGCGCGAAGTCGACGGCGCTCTGCCACTGGGGCGGGTCGGTCCGCCAGTCCCGGGTGGCGGGGTAGCCGAAGGTCCGGCCGTCGATGGTGACCCGGGCCTCGGTGCCCGGGTCGGCGAGGGCGACCCGGAAGACCGCCGCCGCCAGCTGGGCGGCCTGCCGCAGGTTGGTCAGCTGGGCGTCGGTGAGATCGGCGCTGTGCCAGGCCCGCAGCTTCAGGACGATCTCCTGGCACTGCAGGGCACTGGCGAGCAGGGAGTAGCGCGGAGGCTTGCCGTCGGTCGGGTCGAGCGCGAGCCCGAGGCGCTCCTCCAGCCCGGCCTCGTCCTCCGGGTTCTGCGGCCGCACCGGGGCGGGGCGCTCCACCACCAGGGGCCCACTCGCCAGCGCGGCGACCGCGTCCGGTCGGCGGTCACGGCCCAGGCCCCCGACCCGTGGTCCGGCGCTCTCGAACCCGCTCACCAGCGTGCGCGGGAGGTAGTCGGTGTCGACCTCCGGCGTCCAGCCGGGGCCGCGGTGGCCGAGCGCGGCCAGCGCGAGCGGCAGCAGTGGGAGCAGACTGCTCGGACGGGCGCCGGGCCCACAGGAGTCGCGGTGCGCCTGCAGCAGGGCGGTCAGCCCGGTGTCGAAGGCCGCCCGGTCCGCGGCGGCCAGGGCACGCAGGGTGCACAGCGCGACGGTGTGCGGCCGGTCGGCGAGGTCGACGCCGTGGTCCGCCGCCCGGCGGTCGATCCGGGCCAGCGCGGCGTCGATGGCGGCCAGCTTCGCCTCGGCGCTCGGCGGGTGGTCGGCGTCCTCGTCCCCCGTGTCGCCGCTCACCTGGGCCATGAAGCCGTTGACCAGTTCGACGGCGGGGGTGCCGGCCGCGGTCCGGTCGAACTCCGCGCGGGCGAAGTGGAAGGCCTCCCCGTGCCGGCCGGTCGCGTCGGAGAGGATCGCCAGGCAGAAGGCGTCGAGCCACTCCGACGGGGTGACGGCCTCCTCGGCGGCGTCCCAGCCGTCCCCGCCGTCCCCGCCGTCCCCGTCGTCCCCGGCATCCTCGCGCCGGTAGCTCATCCCGAAGTTCAGGTAGTCGAGGACGACGTGGAAACTCCCGTGCGGGAAGTACGCCGCGTACGCGACGGCGCCGGCCGCAGCCTCGGTGGCGGCCTTGAGCACGGCCGCGGCCTGCGGGCCGGTCAGCTCGGGGTCCGCGGCGGACAGGGCGCCGAGGTGGTCGAGGAACTCGTCCGCGATCAGCTGCCACTCGCTGCTGGTCATCCGGCCGGCCCGCGACATCGAGTGGACCTCGCCCCCGATCCGCTCGGCGAAGCCCTCGCGCGCCGCCGACACCGCGGCCGCGCCCACCTGGTGACGTTCCATCCGCACAGCCATGCTCCTTGCCTCCCCGACCTGCCGCCTCAGCGTAGGGGGTGCCGCCGACAGCCCGGCGCGGTACCGCCGACAGCCCGGCGCAGTGCCGCCGGCAACCCGGCGCAGTGCCGCCCGTTGTCGGTGCCACGTGATCCACTTCCGGCACGCTCAGATCCGAGCGCAACCCTTCCCTCCGTCATCCGGACAGGAGCTCCATGCGCCACCAGACCGTCTCCCGAGCCGCAGCCGCCGCAATCAGCGCCGGCGTCCTCGCCTCGGCCGGCCTGTTCACCGCCCCGGCCGAGGCCGCGGCGCCGCCCGCCACCACGACCGTGGCCCTGCCGATCGCGCACTACTCGCACCTGCTGGTCGACGCCGCGCACCAGCACCTCTTCATCAGCAGCGGCCCCGGGTACGGCACCATCCTGGTGACCGACTTCAGCGGGCAGACCGTCGCCACCCTCGCCAACGAGCCCGGCGCCACCGGGCTGGCCCTCTCCCCGGACGGCGGCACGGTCTACGCCGCGCTGGCCGGCGGTGACGCCGTCTCGGCGATCGACACCACCAGCCTCACCGAGACCGCCCGCTACGCCACCGGCGCCGGGACCACCCCGACCTACGTCGCCGCCACCGCGGGCAAGGTGTGGTTCGGCTACGGCGGCGCCGCCCAGGGCGGGATAGGCTCGATCGACCCGAGCACCAGCCCGGCCACCGTCACCCTGCGGGCCGCGGCCGGCACCTGGTACTCGGCGCCGCTGGTCGTGGCCAACCCGAACGGCGAACTCGTCGCCGCCGAGCCGGGCCAGAGCCCCGACCAGCTGGCCAGCTACGACGTCTCCGGCGGCACCGCGACCGTGCTCGCCGCGCAGCAGTACGTGATGTCCGCCGGCAACCTGATCGACCTGCAGCTCACCCCGGACGGCAGCCAGGTGGTGACGGCCAGCGGCTCCCCTTACTACCACCA
Organism: Kitasatospora sp. LaBMicrA B282; assembly: GCF_050325825.1. Lineage (NCBI taxonomy): Bacteria > Bacillati > Actinomycetota > Actinomycetes > Kitasatosporales > Streptomycetaceae > Kitasatospora > Kitasatospora sp. LaBMicrA B282. The sequence goes on along the minus strand of NZ_JBNQTI010000096.1, from coordinate 747 downwards.
GGTGTTCAAGGTCGCCGACCTCTCCCAGGCCGGCCAGTACAACAGCTCCACCTACCCGAACGCGGTCACCGTCGCCGCCGACGGGACGGTGCTGGCCGGGGTCTACAACCCGGGCGGGACCTCGGTCTACGTCTTCGCCCCGGGCAACGCCGCCCCGCTCCGGTCGTACGGCCTCTCCGGCACCCTGGCGCCGGCCGGTCTGGCCGTCAGCGGGGACGGCAGCGAGCTGTTCGCGATCGCCGCCGACGGGAGCGGCGGTCACCCGGTCCTCAACATCATCCCGACCCCCGAGCAGGCCGCCGCGACCCTCACCGTCACCGGTCCGACCGGCGCCGCCGCCGGCTCGGAGCTCACCCTGACCGGTTCGCTCGGCGGCGCCGCACCGTTCACCGGCGGGCAGAACGTGCACGTGACCCGGGTGGACGCGGCCGACCCCGACGGCGTGGCCCTGCCCGACGTCACCACCGCGGCCGACGGGTCGTTCGGCGTCACCGACGTGCCGCCCGCCGGTGGCACCGTCACCTACCAGCTCTCCTTCGACGGCACCACCCACCTGGCCGCCGCCTCCACCAGCACCACCGTCACGGTCACCCCGTAGTCCCCCCGGCTGAGGTGCGGGGCGGTCCGCGATCGCCGTGGACGGGCGCGGCCGCACCAACGTGCCGCACATCTTCGCCATCGGTGACGTCACCGCCAAGCTGATGCTGGCGCACGCCGCCGAGGCCATGGCCGTGATCGCCGCCGAGA
>NZ_JBNQTI010000095.1:0-33409 GCF_050325825.1 Kitasatospora sp. LaBMicrA B282 | reverse complement strand
CCACCGCGCCGAACACCCCGACTGGGGCACCCTCACCTTCGACTACGGCCGCACCGAAGTACGCAACTTCCTCGTCGCCAACGCCCTCTACTGGTGCGAGGAGTTCCACATCGACGGCCTGCGCGTCGACGCCGTCGCCTCCATGCTCTACCTCGACTACTCCCGCCCCGACGGCCAGTGGACCCCCAACCAGTACGGCGGCCGCGAGAACCTGGACGCCGTCGCCTTCCTCCAGGAGATGAACGCCACCCTCTACCGCCGCTGCCCCGGCGTGGTCACCATCGCCGAGGAGTCCACCGCCTGGGACGGCGTCACCCGCCCCACCGACACCGGCGGCCTCGGCTTCGGCTTCAAGTGGAACATGGGCTGGATGCACGACACCCTGCAGTACCTGGCGCGCGAGCCGGTCTACCGCCAGTACCACCACCACGAGATCACCTTCTCCATGGTCTACGCCCACTCGGAGAACTACGTGCTGCCGATCTCGCACGACGAGGTGGTGCACGGCAAGGGCGCGCTGGTCTCCAAGATGCCCGGCGACTGGTGGCAGCAGCGCGCCAACCACCGCGCCTACCTGGCCTTCATGTGGGCCCACCCCGGCAAGCAACTGCTCTTCATGGGCCAGGAGTTCGCCCAGGGCGCCGAGTGGGACCACGACGCCGGACCGCAGTGGTGGCTGCTCGGCGAGGACTGGCCCGCCCACGGCGACCACCGGGGCCTGCAACGGCTGGTCGGCGAGCTGAACCGGGTCTACCGGGACACCCCCGCCCTCTGGGAGCAGGATACCGACCCCGCCGGCTTCCGCTGGCTGGACGGCGGCAACGCCGAGGAGAACGTCGTCTCCTTCGTCCGGTACGCCGAGGACGGCACCCCGCTGGTCGCCGTCTCCAACTTCTCCCCGGTCGTCCGTGCGGCCCACCGCGTCGGGCTGCCCGTACCGGGCGGCTGGCGGACCGTGCTGGACACCGACGCCACCCCGTACGGCGGCAGCGGCGCCGCCGGCACCGCTCCGGTCGAAGCCGAGCCGGTCGAGTGGCACGGGCAGCGGTACAGCGCCCAGCTGACCCTGCCCCCGCTGGCCACCCTCTGGCTGGTGCCGGACCCCTCCCCCACTACCCAAGGAGCATGATGCAGCCCGAACTCGCTGCCCGTCTCGTCAAGGCCTACGACATCCGGGGCCTGGTGCCCCAGGAGCTGGACGAGGCCGTGGCCTACCGCGTCGGCGTCGCGTTCGCCGAACTGACCGGGGCCCGGGAGGTGGCGGTGGCCTGGGACATGCGCGACTCCTCGCCGGCGCTCTGCCAGGCCTTCGCCCGCGGCCTGCTGGACCAGGGCGTCGACGTGGTCGAGGCCGGCCTGGGCTCCACCGACTACCTGTACTTCGTCTCGGGGCGCCTCGGCGTCCCCGGCGCGATGTTCACCGCCAGCCACAACCCGGCGGCCTACAACGGGATCAAGCTCTGCCGGGCCGGCGCGGTGCCGATCGGCGAGGGCACCGGCCTGGAGCTGATCCGGGCCGCGCTCACCGACCCGGTCGAGACGCCCGCCCCGGCCGCCACCCCGGGCCGCAAGCGGACCGTGGCGATGCTGGACGACTACACCGCCCACCTGCACTCGCTGGTGGACCTCTCCGCGCTGCGTCCGCTGAAGGTGGTCGTGGACGCCGGCAACGGCATGGCGGGGCTGACCGTGCCGCTGGTGCTGGACCACCCCAAGCTGCAGATCGTCCCGATGTACTTCGAGCTGGACGGCAGCTTCCCGAACCACGAGGCCGACCCGATGAAGCCGGCCAACGTGGCGGCCCTCAAGGAGCGGGTGCGGGCCGAGGGGGCCGACCTGGGCCTGGCCTTCGACGGCGACGCCGACCGGTGCTTCGCGGTGGACGAGCGGGGCGAGGCCGTACCGGCCTCCTCGGTGATCGCGCTGGTGGCGGCCCGACTGCTGGCCCTGGAGCCCGGCGCCCGGGTGGTGCACAACCTGATCACCTCGCGCTCGGCAATCGAGGTGATCGAGGCCGCCGACGGGGTGCCGGTGCGCTCCCGGGTCGGCCACTCGTTCATCAAGGCGCTGATGGCCGAGCACCGGGCGGTCTTCGGCGGCGAGCACTCCGGGCACTACTACTTCCGCGACTTCTGGTTCGCGGACACCGGCATGCTGGCCGCGCTGCACATCCTGGCGGAGCTGTCCGCCGGCGACCGGCCGCTGTCCGAGCTGGTGGCGGGGTACACCCGCTACGCCAACGCCGGTGAGACCAACCTGACGGTGGCCGACCCGGCCGCGGCGCTGGCCGCCGTCGAGCGGTCGCTGGGCGACTCGGCCGCCGTGCTGGACCACCTGGACGGGCTCACCGCGAGCTTCGCGGACGGCTCCTGGTTCAACCTGCGGGCCTCCAACACCGAACCGGTGCTGCGGCTGAACGCCGAGGCGGCCGACGAGCCGGCGCTGGAGCGCCTGCGGGAGCGCGTGCTCAAGATCGTCGGCTGACCCGCCGCACCGCGGGAGTCCGGCCCCTGCCTCGTGGCCGGACTCCTGCGTCCCGGTTTCTCCGGGGGTTTCTCAAGGCCGCTTCGAGTGGTCCTCGAGCGTCCTGCTGGTCGTTCTCCGTCCGTTCTCAGGCGTTGCGCTGGTTGGTGCCGGGAAGCGCCGTCGCCTTGGTGTCCGGCAGCGCCCGCAGGCCCATGCTGGTCAACGCCCGCTGGTAGGCCGCCATCGCCTCGGCGGGGTGGCCGAACCGCTGCCAGAGGTCGCCCAGCCGGCGCATCACCTGAGCGGAGTGGCGATTGCGGGCGAGCTGGTCGAGCTGCCGCTCGGCCGCCCGCAGCGTGGTCTCCGCGGTCAGCTGGTCGCCCCCGAGGAACTGGGCCTCGGCGAGCACGAGGCGTGCCGTGGCCGAGTCCCACCGCGAGTCGGTGCGCTGCAGGCCGAGCGCCCGGCTGGCCCGGGCCGCCGCCTCGTCGAACTCGCCCAACTGGATGTACAGCTGGGCCAGCTGGGTCTCGTTCCAGGCCTGCTCACCGGCGGTCCCGACCTCCAACAGGCCCAGCTGCGCCTCGTCCAGCAGGGTCCTGGCCCGCTCCAGGTCCGGGGAGTCGCTCTCCAGGATGAGGTTGGCGTACACGGACTTGAGCAGCGCCTGGTGGCGGACGTTGTCGGTCTCGGCCATCAGCATCAACGCGCGCTCGGCCAGCGCCAGCGCCTCCTCCACCCGGCCCTGCGACTTGGCGACCAGCGCCGCGTTCCAGTACACCGAACCGCGCGCGACCCGCGAGCCCATCTGCTCGGCGACGGTCATCAGCCGGGCGGCGACCAGGTTGGCCTGGCCCAGGTCGCCCCGGTCCCGGTAGCAGCTGACCAGCGTGGAACCGAGCTGGATGTGGTCGTCGGTCAGGTCCAGACCGAGGCTGTCGAGCTTGCGCATAGCGCGCTCGCCCACCTCGACGCTCATGATCTGGTCGCCCGACTCGCGGTAGCAACGGCAGAGCGCCACGGCGAGCTGCGCCCACTCCGCCGAGCCGGCCACGGTGGCCGGGTCCTCGTAGAGCGTGGTCAGCAGCTGGATGGCGGCCTCCAGCCGGCCCAGCTTCTCGAAGGCCAGCGCCTGGCCGAGCCGCGCCCGGGTCACCATGGCGTTGCTGAGCAGCGGCGCCGAGGCCAGCGCCTCGCTGTAGGCCTGCAACGCCTCGCCGTTGGACCCGTTGCGCATGGCCATGTCGCCGAAGGCGACCTTGAGTTCGAGCTCCTTGACGGTCGCGTCGTCGTGCCCGGTCCGCAGGTACTCCACCGAGCAGCCGACGCGCTCCGCCAGGCTCTTGAGCACCGCCTCCGAGGGCGCCCGCTTGCCGGTCTCGATCAAGGAGACGTAGCTGATCGAGATGTCCTCGGAGGCGAGGTCCTGCTGATTGAGCCCCCGCTTGAGGCGCAGCTCACGTAGCCGCTGCCCGATCCCGCTCGTCCCGCTCTGCGTCTGGTCCACGATTTCTAACCTCCGAGAGACCCCATTTGACTTCCTGTTTTACAGGAGTGTCCGTGAGCCGCCAAGCGGCTTCCTGACTTCAACCTAACGTTGTCCAAGCCATCCACGAGAACCGCTAGGAGATTGATTGACAGAGTCTGTCAATTCCTCTTGACTCTAGGTGTCAACCAACCGCCCGATCGGAAGGCCAGACCGATGACCAAGAGCCTCGCCACCCGCTTCTCCGCCGTCCTGCTCGCCACCGGCCTGGCGCTCTCGGTGGCCGGTGCCGTCACCGTCGCCTCCGCGCAGTCCGCGCCGCCCGCCGCGACCTCCGGCACCCCCACCGACACCGTGTCCCCGGACAGCGACAACCCCTGCTGCTGACTGCGCCACCCACCCGGTCGCCCCGCCAGTCGACCGACCCCCTTGACCCCGGGGCGCGCAGCGCACCCAGAACGGATCCGAGATGCGTGTCGACATCCTGACCAGGGAGTACCCGCCCGAGGTGTACGGCGGCGCGGGCGTCCACGCCGCTGAGCTGACCCGGGCGCTGCGCCGCCTGACCGAGGTCCGGGTCCGCTGCTTCGGTGAGCCGCGCGACGAGCCCGACACCTGGTCCTACCCGCTGCCGAAGGACGAGCAGGGCAGCAACCCGGCCCTGCGCTACCTGGCCGTGGACCTCGGGATGGCCGGCGACTGCGCCGGGGCCGACCTGGTGCACAGCCACACCTGGTACGCCAACACGGCCGGCCAGCTGGCCCAGCTGCTGCACGGCATCCCGCACGTGATGACCATGCACAGCCTGGAGCCGCTGCGCCCCTGGAAGGCGGAGCAGCTGGGCGGCGGCTACTCGCTCTCCCAGTGGATGGAGCGCTCCGCGGTGAGCGGCGCCGACGCGGTGGTGGCGGTCTCCGGCGCCATGCGCGAGGACGTCCTGCGGGTCTACCCGGAGGTGGCCGCGGAACGGGTCCACGTGATCCACAACGGCATCGACACCGAGGCCTACCGGCCCGAGCACTCGATCGCCACCCTGGAGCACTTCGGCATCGATCCCGACCGACCGATCGTGCTCTTCGTCGGGCGGGTCACCCGCCAGAAGGGTCTGCAGCACCTGCTGCGGGCGGCCTTCGACCTGCACCCCGACGCCCAGCTGGTGCTCTGCTGCGGTCAGCCGGACACCCCGGAGATCGCCGCCGAGGTCGCCGACCTGGTGACCGAACTCGGCCGACGCCGCAGCGGCGTGTTCCGCATCGACGGCATGCTGGACGCCGTCACCGTCCGCCGGCTGCTCACCCACGCGACCGTCTTCGTCTGCCCCTCGCTCTACGAGCCGATGGGGATCGTGAACCTGGAGGCGATGGCCTGCGAGACCGCGGTGGTCGCCACCGCGGTCGGCGGGATCCCCGAGGTCGTCGACGACGGCAACACCGGCCTGCTCGTCCCCTACCGGCCGGTGTCCGACGGCACCGGCGAGCCCGCCGAGCCGGCCGCCCTGGCGGCGGGGCTCGCCGAGGCGATCAACCGCCTGATCGAGGACCCCGCACTGGCCGAGAAGTTCGGCCGGGCCGGCCGGGAGCGCGCCGTGCGGGAGTTCTCCTGGGACCGCGTGGCCGAGCGGACCATGGCCGTCTACCGGGCCCTGCCCGGCGGCCGCTGAGACCGGCGGGACGGGCGGTCACCCCCACCGCCCGCCCCGCCCAACCTGGCCCGCGCCGGTCGGCCCCCACACGCACCGGCGTGGGCCAGGTTCCTGTCACTCTGTCACTCACTCTGTCACTTCCTTCTTGATCAAGAAGAGCCGAGGCGCGAGGATGCAATTGCAGACGTCCTTTACAGGGTCTTCACCATCCCGCTGGGGGCGGCCGGCGGCGCCTCCCGGCCCGAAGGAAGGAACAGCATTGAGGAAGCAGGCCCGGGCGCTGCTCACCTACGAGAAGGTGCTCGACTCGGCCGCCGCGGAGATCGCCCAACTGGGCTACGAGAGCACCAACCTCCAGGCGGTGGCGACCCGGACCGGGCTGACCAAGGGGGCGCTGTACGGGCACTTCGCCTCCAAGGCGATGCTCGCCGACACCCTGGTGGCACACCTCGAGGAGACGCTGCGCATCCTGCTCGCGCCGGCCGCCGACCCGGACGTCCCGGCGCTCGACCGGCTGCGCACCTTCACCTGCGCCCTCGCCGCGCGGACCCGCTCGGACATCCGGATCAGCGCCGCCGTGCGCCTGCTGATCGACCAGGCGGCGGCCGGCCGCGCGCCCACCGACCTGCTGACCGAGCTGCGCCAGGAGATCCTCGCGCTGGTCCGGGAGGCCCAGCGGCAGGGCGACCTGCGGGCGGACCGGCCCGCCGAGGCGGTGGCCGACCTGCTGCTCGCCGCGCTGCTGGCGGGACACCGCACGGCGCTGGCCACCGGCAGCCCGGACCGGCCGGGCGACCTGAGCGACACCTGGCTGCTCCTGCTGCCGCCGCGTGCGAAGTCCTGAGTCCCGCTGCCGGAACGCACGGAGGCCGGTCGAGTCCCCCTCGACCGGCCTCCGTGCGTTCCGGTCACGGCGGCTTCCCGGCCGCCGCCGCGTCCCGGTCACCGCTCCGACAGCCGCCGCGCCCCCACCCGCACGCAGGACAGCACCACCAGCAGCGGCCAGAGCGACTGGGTGGTGGTGACCAGGCGCTCGGCGATGCCGGCGGGCCCGTGCGTGTTGATGGCGAGCAGGAACCAGGCGGCGCCGGCCAGCATCAGCAGGCTCACCAGGACGGCGGGGGCCGGGCGCAGCGCCCAGGGGGCGGCCGGGCTGCGGCGGACCGCGAGGCAGGGCCAGACGCAGAGCAGCGTGAACCCGGCCCCGGTGATCACGCCGTGGCGCAGCGAGCCGCCGTGGGCCGGCTCGGGGAAGAGCGCGACCATGATCGAGGCGATCCCGCCGCCGGCCAGCGCGAGGCGCCCGGCCACCGCGGCCGGGCGCAGGCCGAGGGCGGTGACCAGGTGGCAGCAGCCCAGCGCGGCCAGGGCGGCCACCAGCAGCCAGCGGTTCGGGGTGCCGTCGGCCTCCAGCGAGCTGATCGTCTGTCGGGCCGGGTCGTAGCCGGGGCCCTGGAGCAGGCCGGCGGCCAGCCAGCCGGCGATCAGCGCCGCCGGCGCGCAGCCGGCGGAGACCAGGGCCCAGCGCGGGATGGGTCGCATCCGCCCACGGTAGGCGGCCGGAGCGGCCCGACCGGGTGCACACGCGGACGAGACCTCCGCACCCCGGGTGCACCGGATGCCGGTGGGCGCATAGGGTGCCTTGTCGGACCTCGCCGGGGCCCGTGGCTGGTGCTCCGGCGACCGGAGCGCCGGAGCGGCCAGATGGGATGCGGGATGAGCGCATGACGGAGGCGTGGAGCGGGGTGGGGCTGCCGCCCGTGGCGGCGGCGCGGGTCGCCGAGGGGCGGGCCACCGGGACGTGGTCGTCGGCGCTGTCGACGGGTGAGTTCGCCGCGATCAGGTCGGTCGGGTTCGAGCCGGTCGGCCAGGTGATGGGGTCGGCGGTCTACCACGTCGGGCGCAGCGGACGGTACTGGGGTTACCACGACTGCCTCTACACGGGCGGCGGCTGGAACGGGCGCGGCTACGCGACGGCGGGGATCGCGCTGTCCGGCAACGGCGCGCCGTCGGCCGGCCTGGTGGAGGTGCTGGACACCGCCCGGCGCACCGCGCTGGGTCGGATGAGCGCCGAGTGCACCGCGCTCGGCGGGGACGGGGTGGTCGCGGCCCAGCTGACCATGGCGCCCTTCCCGGCGGCGCCGAACTGCCTGGAGTTCAAGGTGATCGGTACCGCGGTGCGGGCCGCCGGCCCCGTGCGGCCGCGCCGCCCGTTCACCTCGCACCTGGACGGCCAGGGCTTCGCCAAGCTGGTCGGGGCCGGCTGGGTGCCGGTGGACCTGCTGGTCGGGATGTCCGTCGGGGTGCGGCACGACGACTACCGGACCCGGCGGCAGAACTCCGCCTGGGCGGCCAACCAGGAGATCGACGGGTGGAGCGCGCTGGTGCACCACGTCCGCGCGGACGCCCGGCACCAGCTGCACCAGCAGGGCGTCGGGCACGGCGGCGACGGGGTGATCCTGGCCGACAGCCGGCTGCGGGTCTGGGAGGAGTCCTGCATCCGCACCTCGCAGAGCTCCGAGCAGACCGACCACATCGTGGAGAGCACCCTGATCGGCACCGCGATCGCCAGGTTCGTCACCCGCCCGGCCGAGCCGCGCACCCTCACCGTGATGCCACTGAACGGGGGCGGGGACCGGCTGCGCCGCCGGCTGGCCCAGGCCCGGCAGTCGGGCGGCTTCCGGTGAGCGGGCGGCCTCCCGCCGGGGCGACCACACGGCTGCGCAGTCGATCGATCGGCACGAGCACTTCGACAAGGGGAGAACGACCCGCATGAGCACCTTCGATCCCACCGCGCAGGGCGTTCCCGCCGATGCGATGCGGCGGCTGGCCGAGCTGGAGCCGGGCAAGCCCGGTTCGATCTTCACCAGCGACCTGTCGGTCAACGAGTTCCTGCTGGTCCGCGAGGCCGGGTTCCAGCCGATCGGCCTGGTGCTGGGCAGCTCGATCTACCACGTCGGGATCCAGCTCGGGCGCTGGGGCAGGAACCAGGAGCTGGAGACCCTCAGCCAGGCGATGTACCACGCCCGCGAGCTGGCGATGACCCGGATGGAGGCCGAGGCGGCGCAGCTGGGTGCGGACGGCATCGTCGGCGTCCGACTGACCGTGGAGGCCCGGGAGTTCGGTTCGGACATCGCCGAGTTCATCGCGGTCGGCACCGCCGTGAAGGCGGACCACCCGGCCCCCGGCGGCACCAGCTGGCGCAACAACAAGGGCCAGCCGTTCACCTCGGACCTGTCCGGCCAGGACTTCTGGACCCTGATCCGGGCCGGCTACGCGCCGCTCGGCATGACCATGGGCACCTGCGTCTACCACATCGCGCACCAGAAGATGGGCTCGGTCTTCTCCAACATCGGCAAGAACGTGGAGATCGAGCAGTACACCCAGGCGCTCTACGACGCCCGCGAGCTGGCGATGGCCCGGATGCAGGCGGAGGCCGAGGAGCTGCAGGCCGAGGGCATCGTCGGGGTGCAGCTGAACGCCCACAACCACCGCTGGGGCGGGCACACCACCGAGTTCTTCGCGATCGGCACCGCGGTGCGCCCGCTGCGGGCCGACCACGAGATCGAGCGGCCGACCATGGTGCTGAGCCTGGACGGCTGAGCCGTAGGCTGCACGACGGCGGCCGACCGGGCCGACGGGCGAGTGCGAAGGAGCGAGGGCGAGATGACGGACCACGGCGAGCTGGAACCGGCCGCGGAGGACCCGGGCACGCTCGACCTGCTCGCGGCCGCGCTGCGCCGCGACGCCGCCGACCTGGAGATCTACACCCAGGTGCTGACCGGTGCGCTGGCCGAGGCGCTGCCGGCCGACGCGGTGGCCGTGGAGCGCAAGCGCAGCATGGCCGACCGGATGGCCGGCCGGCCCGGCCGGATCGAGCGGCTGGAGGTCTCGACCGCGGACCAGCGGCTGATCCTCACGGTGGTCAAGGGCCACCCGGCGGGCGAGGTCTGCAAGGTGGTGCGCGGTGTGGTGCTCTCCCGCCGGCCGGTGCCGCTGGACGAGTGGGCCCGCGAGCTGGCCACCGCGGTGGCCGCCCGGGCCCGCTCCGACGCCCAGGCCCGCGCGGCCCTGGAGCGGCTGATCCACGGCGACTGAGCCGGCGTCCCACGGCGCACGCCCGGCCGCACCACGGCTCCCCCGCGGTGCGGCCGGGCGGTGACCGCCTCGGCCGGGCCGTGACCGCTCGGCCGTAGCCGTGACCGCCTCAGGCGCAGAGCGCCGCCAGCTCCGCCGCGCCCGGCAGTGCCTGGGCGTCCGCGCCGACCAGCCCGTCCATCACCCGCGGGGCCAGGCCGAGCGCGGTGGTCATGCCGATGCCCGAGGTCACCGAGACCACCCGGATCCCCTCGGCCGGGGCGGCCACCAGGTAAGGGTTGGCGCCGGAGGCGTAGATGCCGCGCCAGCGCTCGCGCACCGTCAGCCGCTCGACGCCGAGCAGGCCCGCGGTCTCGCGCAGCACCGCCGCGTCCATCTCCTCCGCGTCGAACGGCAGCGGGGTGACGTCGTAGGCGTGGGTGTCGCCGATGGTCAGGGTGCCGTCGGGGCGCTGGGTGAACATCAGGTTGAGCCCGATGCCGATCAGCTCCGGCCGCTCCCGGGTGAGCCGCTCGCGCACCGCGGGCAGGCTCGGGCAGGCCTCGAAGCCGCCGTAGCGCAGCAGCGAGAAGCCGGTCTGCACGGCGGGGTCGATCGGCTGCGGGTGCGGGTTGTCCACCCGCAGCATCCGCAGCACGCACCGCTTGACGGCGAACTCGGCCGCCAGCTCCGGGAAGTGGCGGTCGACGTCGTGGCCGGCCGCGAACACGATCGAGCCGGCGCGCAGCTCGCCGCGGCTGGTGCGCACCAGGCCGGGCTCCACCGAGTGCGCGGTGGTGGCCCAGTGGAAGGTGACCCCGCGCTCCGCGAGGTGGCGGGCGATCGCCGGGACGCACTCGCGCGGGTCCACCCGCAGGTCGTCGGGCAGGAAGGCGCCGCCGACCACGCCGGCCCCGACCGGCACCCGCCGCGCCACCTCGGCCGCGTCGAGCAGCTGCACCTCGGCGCCGCGCAGCTCGCCGAACTCGCGGAGCACCGCCAGCTCGTCCTCGGCCCGGGCGACCATCACCGTGCCGGTGCGCCGCAGCCAGAACCCGGCCGCCTCCGCCAGCGCGGCCCACTTCTCCCGCGCCGCGTAGCCGTACTGCAGCGCCACCCCGTCCTGGGCCGTGGCGCAGGCGTGCCCGAAGTTCCGGATGGACGCCCCGGTCGCCCGCTCGCCGCGCTCCACGACCGCCACCGTGAGCCCGCGCTCCACCGCCTCGTAGGCGTGCGCGAGCCCGACGATGCCGGCGCCGACGACCACCACGTCGGCCGAGCCAAGGGTGTTGTCCACGGTTCTCCCATCCACTGTCTTGCTGTTCCGGACCTGCCGCTCAAGTTGTATGCACAACTTGAGCCGCAAGGAAACCTAAGATCACTTGGGGAGAGCCCGAGGGACAGCCAGTGAACACCTGGTGAACACGCGACCGCGATCCGGTGCCGGACGGTCGGGCGCCGACCGGCCGGCGTCGGACGGCCCGCCGCGGGATCACCGCGGGGGCGCACGGGGGCAGTCGCCCTGTTCCCGGTCCGGAACGGGCGCTACCGTGCCCGCAGGGGGGCGGCAGCGGACCGCCCGCGGTCGGGGGAGGGAACCCGGATGCAGGACGTGATCAAGGGCAGCACGATGCCGGTGCTGGAGATGCAGCTGGCGGCCGGCGAGTCGATCATCTCGATGCACGGCGAGCTGTCCTGGATGTCGGCGAACATCCAGATGTCGCAGACCACCAACACCGGCGGGCCGGGCGGCGGCGGGCTGTTCAACACGCTCAAGCGGGCGGTCAGCGGCGGCGGCATCTTCCTGACCCAGTACCAGGCGCAGGGCTCGCCCGGGCTGGTGGCCTTCGCCTCCAAGGTGCCCGGGCACATCGTGCCGGTGGACATCGTCCAGGGCCGCGGGGTGCTGGTGCACCGGCACGGCTGGCTCTGCGGGACGCCCGGGATCACCCCGACCGTCGCGCTGCAGCAGTCGTTCCGCGGCGGGCTGTGGGGCGGCGAGGGCTTCGTGCTGCAGCGGCTGCACGGGCAGGGACGGGCCTGGATCGAGCTGTCCGGCGAGCTCTGCCAGTACCGGCTGGCGCCCGGCCAGACCATGCTGGTCCACCCCGGGCACGTGGGCATGTTCGACGAGTCGGTGCAGTTCACCATCACCCGGGTGCCCGGCATCGCCAACAAGATCTTCGGCGGCGACGGCTACCACCTGGTGGCGCTCACCGGCCCCGGCCAGATCTGGCTGCAGAGCATGCCGCTGTCCAGCCTGGCGCACGCGCTGGAGCCCTACCTGGCCCGGGACGGCGCCGCCGCGACCGCCGAGGGCGTGGGCATCGGCGGCATCGTGGGCGGCATGCTGCGCAACCAGTAGCCGTCGCAACCAGTAGCCGCCGGACGCCGGTACAGCACGGCACGGCATGCGGAACGCCGGTGCCGACCCGGGGCAGCGGGCCCGGGTCGGCACCGGCGTCGGCGAGAAGAGCGGCGCGGCCTAGAAGAAGTCGCGGTCGATGATCTCCTCCTCGACGATGACCTCCTCGCGGCCACCGCCGAAGAACCCGTCGAACATGCCCGGGCGCTCGATGATCTCCTCGCGCTCGACGATCCGCTCGCGGCCGAAGCGGTCGCGCTCGACGAACTCCTCGCGACGGATGATCTCCTCGCCGCCGAAGAAGCCGCCGTCGCGCTCGATGATCTCCTCGCGCTCGTAGAACTCACGCATGATGACTCCCCTCGGGTCCTGCCCTGCTGACGTCCCTGACGTCCCGACAGGCGTGACGATAACGCACCTTGCCGCGGCCGTTCGCAACACCCGGGTAACACCGGCGTGCGGATGCGGTCACAGCGCATCCGCACCGGTCGACGGAGGTCAGGCGCAGGTCAGCAGGGTTCGCCTGCGAAGGTGTAGCGGGTGCCGTAGGCCGCGCCCACCCGGCGGATGCCGCGCGGCGGGTGCAGCCGGGTCGGCGCCGTGGTGTGGATCGGGAAGACCGCTCCGGGGCGCATCCGCTCCAGCATGTGGTGCAGGTCGTCCTGCGAGGCGTGCCCCGAGCAGCCGATCTGGCGCAGCGGGATGCCCAGCGCGGCCAGCCACTCGGTGAACGGCGCCCAGCGCGGCTCGAACGGGCCGAGCGGCTCGCCGTTGGCGTGCACCAGGCAGGCGGCCGGGTAGCCGTCGCCGACCGGCAGGTCGAGCAGCGTGGGCAGGTCGTTCGGGTCCGGCATCAGCACGTAGCGGCCCGGCTCGGCGGCCACCTCGGTGAGCGGCACCTCGGCCGGGGAGAGCGCCTGCGGCACGCCGACCAGGCGCAGGAAGGCGGCGATCGGCTCGGTGAAGACCACCGTGCGCCCGGCCGCGGCGGCGATCTCCAGGAACGCCTTCACCCGGTCCACGTCGCGCGGGTAGAGCGAGAGCAGCACCAGGCCGGGGGTCTGCTCCAGCGCGGCGGCGAAGTCGCGGGCCACGTCGGTCTCGTCGCGCTGCCGGCCCAAGGGGTCCCAGCCGAGCGTGGTGCCCTCGGTGACCAGGACCGCGCTGCCGTGCGCCCGGTCGACGAAGTCCCAGGAGCGCTCCGGGTGGTGGCCGTGGAAGCGGTAGTCGCCGGTGAAGACCAGGGTGCCGTCGGGGGTGTGCACCAGGTAGCCGCTGGCGCCGGGCACGTCGTGGTCGACCGGCAGACACTCCACCTCCAGCGGACCGACGGCCACCTTCTGGCCGCTGGTCAGCCGTCGCCAGTCGGGCTCGCCGTGGGTCAGGCCCTGGCCGGTGGCGGCGAGGGCGGTGAGCACGTCGACCGCGTCGGTGTGCGCGTGCACCGGGACCTCGGGGCGGACGAAGCCGGCCAGGCCCACGTGGTCGATGTGCGGGTGGCTGACGAAGACGGCGGTCTGCCCGACCTCCTCCGCCAGCGGCGAGCCGGCGTCCAGCGCCGCCGGGTCGAAGAGCCCGGGCAGCGCGGGCGCGGCGCCCAGCCGCAGCCGGTCGGCGAGTTCGCGGCCCGGGCGGGGGCGGACCGGCAGCCGGAACAGGTCGCCCCCGGAGGGGATGTCGATGCCGATGTCCAGCAGCACCCGGTAACCGTCCTGCTGGATCAGGATCTTGCTGCCGCCGATGACGCCGACGCCGCCCCAGAATTCGATGGTGGCCATACCGGGTGTTCAGTTCCCTTCGATCGGCGCCTGGTCCGTGGCCCAGGTCCGGATGGAGTCGAGCAGCCCCTCCACGGTGGGGGCGATGGCGCTCGCCGGGCCGTCGGCCCGGGCGAACCGGTCGATGTAGGCGCTGTGCGCGCCGACCTCGTGGCCCGGTTCGATGTCGTTGCGCCAGTGGTCACCGATCACGCACAGCCGTCGCCAGCCGTCGGCCGGCGCGTCCGGGTTCTCGGTGCGCAGCAGCCGGCGCAGGCCCTCGGGCTTGCCGGTGCCGGAGACCACCGCGTCGAGCAGCGGCGGCAGTTCGAGCCGGCGCAGCAGCGCGTCCAGCCCGTCGGCGGGACTGTTGGTGGCCAGCACCACCCGGACTCCCGCGGCGCGCAGCTCGGTGATCAACTCGGCGTAGCCGGTCGGTACTTCGAGCGGGCAGCGGACCGGGTCGAGCATCAGCTCGCGGGTGGCCAGGAAGGCGCGCTGCAGCTCGGCGGCGGCCACGCCGGCCGCCCGGCCGAGCACCGCGACGGCCTCCCAGCCGTCGATCGCCTCGGCCAGCACGGGTCCGGCGGCCGCGCCCAGGGCCAGGAACTTCTCGACGCCGTCGAGCAGTTCGGCCCGCGCCTCGGTGTCCAGGGTGGCGGCGGCCTGCTCGGCGTAGTGCCGGATCGGCGCGTCGCCGCGGTACAGCGTGCCGTCGAAGTCGGTGATCAGCACCGGCCGCTGTCGGATGGTCGACTGGTCAGCCACGAACGCCTCCTGCGGTGGACATCGCGCCGGTGACGAAGTGGCGCTGCAGCGCCAGGAAGAAGGCGAGCACCGGCACGGTGGTGAAGACCACGGCGGCGGCCAGGCCCGGGTAGTCGGTCCCGTCCGCGCCGGCGAACGCGGCCAGGCCCACCTCCACCGGCTGCACGTTGGGGTCCTGGGTCATGATGAACGGCCACAGGAAGGAGTTCCAGCTGGCCAGGAAGATCTGCAGGGCGATGATCAGCATCGCCGGGCGGACCAGCGGCATGCCGATCGACCAGAGCATCCGGAACCGCCCGGCGCCGTCCAGTTCGGCGGCGTCGAAGAGTTCGGCGGGCAGGCCGAGGAAGAACTGCCGGACCAGGAAGATCCCGAAGACGCTGGCGCCCCACGGCACGATCTGGATCCAGTAGGTGTCCAGCCAGTGGATGTCGGTGGCGATCACGTAGTCGGGGATGATCAGCACCGTGCCCGGCACCATCATCACGGCCATCACCAGCGCGAACAGGAAGCCGCGGCCGCGGAACTTCATCACCCCGAAGGCGAAGCCGGCCAGCAGCGAGGTGGCCAGCGCGAGCGCCACCGTGCAGCAGCCGATCAGCAGGGTGTTGAGGAAGAGCCGGGGCCAGGGCGCGGCCGCCCAGGCGCGTGCGTAGTTCTCCCAGTGCCAGTGCGGCAGCAGCAGGTCGCTCAGACTGCTGGACTGCGACGCCGAGTTCAGCGAGGTGACCAGCACGTAGTAGAAGGGGAAGAGGAAGGCCAGGCCGAGCAGCACGGCCGCGGTGCGGCGCAGCGCGCCGCGCAGCCGGGACGCAGACGCACCCCGGCCGCGCGACACGGGCGGTTGGGCGAGGGTCACTGGCCGGCCTTCTGGTCGGCCACGGCGGCCTGCTGGGCGGCGTTCAGCGCGCTGGCCGGGTCCGCGCCCTGCTCCAGCACCTTCTGCAGCGCGACCACCTCCTCGCCCTCGGCCTTGGCGACCCACGGGAAGGCCGGCTGCGCCACGGCGTAGTTGAGCGCGTCGGCGGCGGTCTTCATGTACGGGTTCTTGGCCAGGAAGTCGCCCATCTGGTCCAGTGCCTTCGCGGTGACCGGCATGTACCCGGTGGTGCTGGACCACTGGGCCTGGCTGTCGGCGGAGGCCAGGAACTGCATGTACTTCCAGGCGGCCGCCTGCTGGGCCTTGCTGGCCGAGGCGAACATCGCGATGTTGGTGCCGGAGAGGATGTTGGTCGGCTGGCCGGAGGAGCCGGTCGGCAGCACCTCGGTGCCCATGGTGAACTTGCCGCCCACCGCCTTGTTCTCGAAGTAGTAGCCGGCCGCGCTGGACAGGTCGAAGGCGCCCTTCTGGGCACCGAGCGCGGTCTCGCCCGGGTAGTTGGAGCCGACCGCCAGCGCGCCGGACTTCTTCAGGTCGGCCAGGTAGCCCATCGCCTGGATCGCGGCGGGGCTGTTCAGCTGCGGGGTGCCGTCGGCGGCGAAGTTCGGGGTGCCGTCGGCGGCGCAGAGCGCCTCGAAGAGCGTGGTGCCGCCGGCCGGCGAGGCGGTGGTGCCCGGGTCGACGCTGATCGCGGTGACGCCGTTGCCGGAGACGGCCTTGGCGTCGGTGGCGAACTGGTCCCAGGTGGTGGGCGCGGTCAGGCCCTTGGCCTGCAGCATGTCCTGGTTGTAGAAGATCACCTGGACGCTCTTGTTGAACGGCCACATCCACAGCTTGCCGTCGGGCAGCCGCAGGTCCTTCTGCACGCCCTGGTAGAAGTCGGTGAGCCCGGCCGGGCTGTCGCTGCCGGCGTACTGGCTGACCGGCAGGATCACCTGGCTCTTGGCGTACTCGGCGGCCCAGCTCTCGTAGACCTGGCCGATGGTGGGCGGGTTGTGCGCCGCCACGCCGGCCGTCTCCTTGGCGTGCAGGGTGCCGTAGTCCGGCTGGTACTCCAGGTTGACCTTGATGTTCGGGTTGGCCTTCTGGAAGGCGTCGGTCAGCGCGACCAGGGTGCTCTTCTGGGTTCCGCTGATCATGATCTGCATGAACGAGATCGTGGTGGTGCCACCCGACCCCGCGTCGCTGGACGAGCCGGAGGAGGAGCAGGCGCTCAGCGCGCCGAGCGCGCAGGCCGCGGCCAGAGCGGTGGCGGCGGTGCGACGCAGGGGGGACTTCGAGGACATCGCGGGATCCTTTTCGCGAAGGGGGACAGGCGGGTGCGGAGGGGCGTCAGGGGTCACAGGTCGGCGGCGAGGCGGTCGCCGAGCCGGCGCTGCAGCAGTGTGAAGGCGGCGGTCACGACGAAGAGCACCACGGCCAGGGCGGCGCCGTAGCCGGTGTCGAAGAGCACGAAGGCCTCCTGGTACAGCAGGTAGCTGAGCGTGGTGGTGGCGTAGGCCGGGCCACCGCGGCTCATCTCGTAGAACTGGGTGAAGGCCTGCAGCGAGGTGATGCTGGTGATCACGACGGAGAACAGGGTCACCGGGCGCAGCTGCGGCCAGGTCACGTACCAGAACTCCTGCCAGGGGCCGGCGCCGTCCATCCGGGCGGCCTCGCTGAGCTCGCCGGAGACCACGGCCAGGCCGCCGAGGAAGAGCACCACGGTGAAGCCGATCTCGTGCCAGAGGCTGTAGACGATCACCGAGGGCATCGCCCAGGTGCTGGAGAAGAGGAACTGCGAGGCGGGCAGGTGCAGGTCCTTGAGCACCATGTCGATCAGCCCGAACTGCGGGTTGAAGAGCCAGACCCAGGCGAGCGAGGTGGCCACGATCGGTGTGGCGTGCGGGGCGAAGACGGCCACCCGGGTCGCGCTCAGCAGCCGCCCGCCGCGTTGCAGCAGCAGCGCCAGGGCCAGCGAGATCGCGGTGCCGCCGATCACCATGGCCGCGCAGTAGTAGAGCGAGTTGCCGGCACTGGTGAGGAAGTCCGGGCTGCTCGACTGGAACAGCTGCTTGTAGTTGTCCGCGCCGATGAAGCTGGACATCGAGGGATTCAGCGTGTTCCAGTGAAAGGTGCTGATGTAGAGCGTGTAGGCGGTCGGTCCGATGATGAAGACCGAGAAGATCAGCAGTGCCGGGGCCGAGTACAGCCACCCGGCCCATCCTTCACGCGGTCGGCTGCGCCGCCGGACCCGCTCGCTCAACTGAGCCATTGCACCGTCACCTTGTGTGCTCGTGCTGGTTTTTCGACGGCTCAGAGTGAAACGCGCGTAGATAGCTTTCCGGTTTCCAACTGATGAACAGTTGGCCAATCAGTTGATGATGATCATGGTTTTCTGAAATCCTGATATATTGGCCATTTCCTAACCCGCCCGCTGACTTGTCCCATTTACGCCCTTATGACGCCGCGCATTCGACGGAATTCCGGCGTCCGCCTGACGAAATGTCAGTCCGACCCGGAGATCACGGCTGGTAGGGCAGCTGCGGGACGTCGAAACAGTTGGTGTTCATGTCCGGCACCTGGGTCACCCAGCCGGGCCGGCCCGCCGGGGTGCTCTGCTGCCAGCGGGCCACGTCCAGGCAGGCGTGGGTCAGCCCGCTCGGGCGCGGCTCGGGAGTGAAGCCGGTCGGGATCAGCAGGCCGTGCGCGTCGTAGGGCTGCGTCCGGTTCATGAACCGCTCGACACAGGCCCGGGTCAGCTGGGCGCCACAGGAGTCCATCGCGTCGGTCAGCCACTGGGCACCTGCCCAGCCCTCCAACTCCCAGGCGGACAGCAGCGGTTCGCGGTCCGGGAAGTACTTCGCCACGGCACCGCGGAACTGCGCCACCGCCGGGTACCGGGTGTCCTCGTAGTTGCGACTGGCGGAGGTGGCCCACAGCGCGTCGCGGCAGCCGGGGGCGCTGGCGAAGTCGGTGCCGACGGTCTGCGTCCAGTTCTGCACGTTGGTCACCTTGGCCACGAGCTTCACCCCGGCCGCGTCCAGCGCCTGGCAGAGCCCGGTGTTGCCGCGGGTGTCCATCGCGTCGAAGACCACCTGGGTGCCGTCGGCCGCCAGCGCGGTGGCCACCGCGGGGAAGGCGGGCAGCGCCAGGTCCACCGTCTGGGTCAGCACGTGGTAGCCCTCGGCGGCCAGCCCCTGCTCGATCTGGTGCGCGTAACTCAGCGACTCCGCCTGGTTGTAGGCCACCACCGCGGCCCGCTTGACCCCGAGCCGCTCCTTGAAGAACCGGTAGACCTCGGTGCTCAGGAAGAGCGTCCCGTCCCACCCCACCGAGCGGCCGTCCCGCGGGGCGCTGCTGCCGTAGATCCCGTACAGGTGCGGGTAGCGGTCGTACTCGGTACCCAGCGGCTGGCTGCCCACGTCCGGCACCGCCCGGGCGCTGACGTAGGGCGCACCCGCGTAGTCGAGCACGCTGCCCGCGGTGAAGGCGAACACCTGGTCCTGGTCGATCAGCTTGTGCACGCAGGCCTGGTTGCCGAACCCGCTGCCCGAGTCGTCGCAGGTCACCACCTGGACACTGCGCCCGTGCAGGCCGCCGGCCGCGTTCAGCGCCTGGAAGAAGGCCAGCGCCCCGTAGCGCGGCCCGGAGAGCACCTCGGTGCCGAGCGGGCTGGTCAGCGAGGTGACGATGCCCACCTTGACCTGCGTCGGGGTCACCCCGGTGTCGCTGGCCGGGTTGCCGCCGACCGCACTCGGCGCGGGCCCCGCGAAGTCCCGGGCCGGCAACCGGGTGCCGCAGCCGGCCAGCGGCACCGCCCCGCACAGCAGCAGGGCGGTCGCCGCGGCGACCGCCCTCGAACCGCGGCGACCGGTCAGCTGCACCCGGGCGCCGAGCTCGCCCCGCTCTGCGCGACCAGCGCGCACAGCGTGCTCTGCGAGACCTTCCACACCCCGTGGTCCAGCACCGCCTGCCCGGCCGCGTTCGGCTGCACCACCTGGCCCTGCAGCGCCAGGTTGTAGGTGACCGCCGCGGTGGTCGCCGAGGTGAACTGGACGCTCGTCACCTGGGCGCTGACCTGGGAGATCCGCGGGTCGTTGGCGAAGCTCTGGAGCAGCGGCATCAGCTGGTCGCCGTTCTGCAGCAGCGCGGCCTTGGCGCTGATCGGGGTCGCGGGCGAGAAGAAGCTCTGCCAGTTCTGGGTCACCTGCGCGGTCGCGGCGGCGACGTCGGCGGGGGCGGTGCCGGACGGGCTCGGCGTGGTGCTGCTCGGGCTCGCTGCGGCGCTGCTCGGGCTCGCCGACGTGCTCGGACTCGCCGAGGCGCTCGGGCTGCTCGGGGTGCTCGCCGAGCTGCTCTTCTTGCTGCTCGAGCAGGAGACGGTCAGCAGCAGCACGCCGAGCAGCACGGCCACCGTGCGCAGCACCCCCGGACGGGTGGACGGGTGGGGTCGCGGGTCGGCCGGCCGGTGCTGGGGTGGGGTGCGCATGGGTCTCTCCGCATGGTCTCGCCGCCCGGTGTCGGGCTGCGACGGGGTGTGACGCAGGTGACACTATGAAGGCCGATCGACCGGGCGCCCGCAACAGGAGGACCGGCTGACCAGGCGGCAGGACCGACGGCACCGCACCCGGCAGCAGGAGGCACGCGATGGACCGCTCGGGCCCCCGGGTGCTCGCCCGGCTGCGCGCCCGGCCACTGCCCCCGCTGCTCCCCCGGGTGCTCGCCGGTGCCCCCTTCGGCTGGCTGCTCGCGCTGGTCGGCGGGGCGCTCTGCGTGCTCGGCTGGTACGCCGTCTCCGGTGAGCGGGTGACGGCCCGGCAACTCCCCTACCTGGCCTCCGCGACCGCGCCGGGCAGCGCGCTGATCGTCGCCGGAGTGGTGTGGGCGGCGCTGCACACCGCCCCGCCGGGCGCGGGACGGGCGGGCGGCCCGTCCGCGGCGTCGTCCGGGCCGGCATCCGGGCCGCCGTCCACCGCCGCACCCGAGCCCGGGGCCGGGCCCGGGCCCTCGCCTTCGCCTTCGCCCTCGCCCGAGTGGCTGCCGCCCGCCCCCGCAGGCGGCGCGGACGCCGGGGCGGTGCCCGGTGACGGTCTGCTCGCCGTGCCGGGCGGCACCCTCTGCCACCGCCCGGGCTGCCCGCTGGTGGCCGGCAAGCCGCAGGCCGTGGCGCTGACCGGCGCCGCGGTGCGGGAACGGGGCCTGGCCCCCTGCCCGGTCTGCGAGCCGGAGGTGCTGCCGGCGGACGGCCCCGCCTGATGGCCGACCCCGGGCTGGCGATCGACTTCGCCCTGGCCGGCGTGGCCGTGGGCAGCGCGGCCGCGCTCAGCGGGGTCGGGCTGGTGGTCTGCCACCGCCTCACCGGGGTGCTCAACCTGGCCCAGGGCGGGATCGCCGTGTTCGTCGCCTACCTGCTGCGCGAGCTGGTGGTGGTGCGCGGCTGGCCGGTCGGGCTGGGGGCGGTGGTCTGCCTGCTGCTGGTGGCGCCCGGGCTCGGGGTGCTGCTGCAGTTCGCCGTCTTCGGGCCGCTGCGCCGGCGGCAGGCCGCGGTCGGGGAGGTGGTGGTGGCCTGCGTCGGCGTGCTGGTGCTGCTGATCGGGGCGGTCGCGGCGATCTGGGGCACCGCTCCGCTCACCGACGTACCCGGCCTGGTCCCGCTGCGCACCATCACGCTGCCCGGCGGCCACCTGCTGCGGCTGGACGCGGTGGCCCAGCTCGGCGCGGTGCTGGTGGTCGCGCTGGCCGTCTGGGCGGTGGGCCGCTGGACCCGGTTCGGGGTCCGGGCCCGGGCGGTCTCGGCCGACCCGGTACTGGCCGAGCTGGCCGGGGTGAACGCCACCCGGGTGGCGGCGGCCGGCTGGGCGTTCGGCTCCTTCGCCGCCGGGCTGGTGGGCGTGCTGCTGGCGCCGTTCGTGCTGCTCGACCCGTACGGGCTGCCGCTGCTGGTGATGGAGACCCTCGCGGTCGCGGTGGCGGCCCGGCTGCGCAGCCTGCCGATCGCGGTGGTCACCGGGCTGGCGCTCGGCATCGGCCAGTCCGAGCTCAGCTGGCTGCACCCGCCCGGCACCCTGGGCCCGCTGCTCCAGGCGGCGCAGTCCAACCTGTTCGCGCTGGCGCTGCTGGTGGCGGCGCTGGTCCCGTGGGGGTTCGGGCAGGACGGCCTGCTCGGCGGCGGGCTGCCGGCGAGCACCGGCGGCGCCCGACGCAGCGGCGGCTGGGCGGTGGCGGTCTGCGCCGTGGTGCTGGTCACCCCGCTGGCCCTGGCCGGCGGTGGGGTGCGGGCGGTGCTCTCGGTGCCTGGGCTGGCGCTGGTGCTGCTCTCGGTGGTGTTGGTCACCGGGGGCGGCGGGCTGGTCTCGCTGGCCCAGGGCGGCTTCGCCGGGCTCGGGGCGCTGGCCGCCGCCCAGCTCTCCTCCGGCCGGGTGCCGGCCGGTCCGGCGCTGCTGGTCACCGTGCTCGGTCTGGCCGCGGCCGGGCTGCTGATCGGCTGGCCGGTGGTGCACCGGCGCGGACTGGTGCTGGCGCTGGTGACCATCGGCCTGGCGGTCGCGCTGAGCCGCTTCGTCTTCGAGCAGCCCTACGCCACCGCGGGACTGACGGTGACCCGCCCGGCGCTGCTGCGCGGCGACCGCGCCTTCTACGCCGCCGAGCTGCTGGTGCTGGCCGCCGGCGCGCTGCTGGTGGCGCTGGTGCGGCGCGGCCGGCTGGGCCGGGCCCTGGTGGCGACCCGGGACCACGAAGCCGGCGCCTGGGCGGCCGGGGTGGCGGTGCCGCGGGTCAAGCTGCTGGTCTTCGGCCTGGGCGCGGGGCTGGCCGGGGCCGGCGGGGTGCTGCTGGCGCTCGGCGGCGGGGCCTTCGACGCCGCGGTCTTCGACCCGGTGCAGGGGCTGCTCTGGTTCGCCGCCGTGGTGGTGGCCGGGGTGGACAGCGCGGCCGGGGCGGTGGTGGCGGCGTTCGTGCTGGTCGGGCTGGACGCGGCGACCGTGCCGGGGATGTCCGCGGTGGTGGTGGGGGCGCTCGCGGCCGGGATCGGGTACCTGCCGGGCGGCCTCGCGGGGTGGGCGCGGCGGCTGTCGGGGGCGGGGTGAGCGGGGTGGGCGGCGGCGGGACGGGCAGTGGCGGGACGGGCAGTGGCGGTGGGGTGAGCAGCGTGGGCGGGGTGGGTGGCGGCTGGGGCCGGGTCGGGCTCACCGGGCGGGGCGTGGTGCGGCGGCTCGGCGGGGTCGCGGTGGTGGACGGGGTGGACCTGCGGGTGCGGCCGGGGCGGGTCACCGCGCTGGTCGGGCCGAACGGGGCCGGCAAGAGCGTGCTGCTGGACTGCCTGAGCGGGGTGGCCCGCCCCGACGGCGGCCGGATCCTGCTGGACGGCCGCGACGTCACCCGCACCCCCTGCCACCGCCGGGCCCGGCTCGGCCTCGCCCGCACCTTCCAACAGGTCGCGTCCTTCCCCGAGTTGACGGTGGCGGAGAACGTCCGGGTCGGCGCCGAGCAACACCACGGCGCGGCCGACGTGCCGGCCCGGGTGGCCGGTGCGCTGCGGCTGCTGGGCCTGACCGCGCTGGCCCACCGGCCGGCCGACGGGCTGCCGCTCGGCGTCCTCCGGCTGGTCGAGCTGGCCCGCGCGCTGGCCGGGGCGCCCCGGGTGCTGCTGGTGGACGAGGTCTCGGTCGGACTGGACGCCGCCCAGGTCGCCTGGGTCGCCCGGGTGCTGGCCCTGGTCGCCCGGGAAGGGGCGGGGGTGCTGCTGGTGGAGCACGACCTGGGGCTGGTCGGCCGGCTCGCCGCGTCGGCCTACGTGCTGGACGCCGGGCGGGTGGTGGCCGCCGGCCCGAGCGAACGGGTGCTCGCCGACGACCGGGTCAGGCGGCTCTGGTGAGGCCCGAACCGGCCCTGCCGGCCCGGCCGTTGGCCGCCGAACTGCGGGCGGTCCGGGTGCGGTACGGGCTGGTGGAGCGGCTGCACGGGGTGGACGTGCGGTGCCCGGCCGGGCGGCTCGGCTTCCTGGTCGGCCGCAACGGGTCCGGGCGCTCCAGCGTGCTGGAGGCGCTGGCCGGCCCGGCCCGGCCGACCGCCGGCCGGGTGCTGCTGGCCGGCCGGGACGTCACCGCGCTGCCCGCGCACCGCCGGGCCGCCCTCGGGGTGGCCCTGGTCCCGGCCCGGCGGGCGGTCTTCCCGACCCTGACCGTGGCCGAGACCCTGAGCCTGGCCGGCCCGCCCGCGGCCGCGCTGGACCCGTTCCCCGAGCTGGCCGCCCTGCTCGACCGCCGCTCCACGGAACTCTCCGGCGGGCAGCAGCAGTTGGTCGCCCTGACCCGGGCCCTGCTGGCCGACCCCGCAGTGCTGCTGCTGGACGAACCGGAACGCGGCCTGGCCCCCGCCCTGGCCGCCCGGCTGCGCGAGCTGCTCACCGCCCGCACCCGGGCCGGCCACGCGGTGCTGATCACCGCCCGCACCCTGCCCGCCTGGGCCGGCGACGAGGCCCTGGTGCACGTGCTGGAACGCGGCCGGGTGGTCTGGGTGGGCGAGGCCGGCGAGCTGCGGTAGCCGACCGGTCGGCGCCGCCGCGCTCCGCGGCCGGCTCGGCGCTCAGGCGACCGGCGTCAGGGCGACGACCGGGATCAGCCGCCCGGCCCGGTTCTGGAAGCCCTTGAAGTACGGGGTGTGCAGCAGCTGCTGGGCCCAGAGCCGTTCGCGCTCCGCACCCTCGATCACCGCCGCCGTCACCGGGTGGGCTTCGGCGCCGACCTCGACGCGGGCCGTGGGATCGGCCAACAGGTTGTGGTACCAGCCCGGGTGGCTCGGCCGGCCGCCGTTGGCCCCGAAGACCACCAGCCGCCGACCGTCCCGCAGGTAGGTCATCGGCATCGTGCGCGGCTCCCCGCTGCGCGCGCCCGTGGTGGTGAGCAGCAGCAGCGGCACCCCCTCGAAGTCGCCGCCCACCACGCCGTCACGGGAGCGGAACTCGTCGATCACGAGCCGGTTGCGCTGCAGTCGTTCTGACATGGGATCACCCTTCGGAAGAGTCGCCGTCGCCCCCCCGAGGGGAACCCGTCCGGCACACCCTTGGTGATCGCGGGCCGCGCCGTCAAGCGATCTTCGATCAGTGGATCACGACGGGCTCTCCGACCGGGCCAATTTCCGAAGCCGGGTCGAAATCCCTCGGAAAACCGTTTCCGCCGACCTCGATCCGGCGCCGACAGCGGCGGATTGCCCAGTCCTGTCCAGGTCAGGACGGTTCGAGAGCGACCTTGACAGTGCGTCAAAGGCCGCCCTAGCCTCGTTAGTGAGCGACCCAACCGACGGTCTGGAACACGTAATTGTCGCATTAAATGCCTCGCCGGTTTCCTGTCTCGCTGGTTTCGCTTTCGGGGCTCGCCCGGCGGTCCCGGCAGGAGCCCCAGGGCCTGAGGGCCCCGGGGCGCGGCTGGTGGGGCGGGGTGCGACGAGAGGGGTGCGGGCACTGGGGGCGAACACCTTGGCGACGCGGCCGGCCGAGCCCGGCGGACTGCGGCCACTGCGCGGGCGTCAGCACGAACTCGCGCTCCTCACCGACCTGCTGGACCGCACCGTCGACAGCCGGCGGCCCGCCACCGCGGTGATCGCCGGCCCGGCCGGAGCGGGCCGCACCCGGCTGCTGCGCGAGTGCGAGCGACTGGCCGCCGGGCGCGGCTTCCGGCTGGCCCGACTCGGCACCGGGGCACCGGCGGCGGCCGTCCTGGACGCCCCGGTGGCGCCGGCCTGGCGCACCCCGCTGCTGGTCAGCTGCGACGACCCGGCCGAACCGGCCCGGGCGCCACTGCCGGGCGGGCCGGTGCTGCTGGTCGCCACCCTGCTGCTGCCCGCCGGTGGCGAGCGTCCCGCCGCCACCGAGGAGACGCTGCGGCTGGAGCTCGGTCCGATACCCGCGACCGCCGTCGCCGAACTCTGCGCCGACCTGCTCGGCGCCCCGCCCGACGCCGAGTTGGCCGGGCTGCTCGGCCTGGCCGGCGGCCGACCGGGCTGCCTGGTCGAGCTGCTCGGCGGCCTGGACCGCGACCTCGCGCTGCACGCCACCGACGGCGCGCTCCGCCTCGCCGAGCGCGCCGACCCGCCCCCGACCCTGGCCGGGCTGGCCCTGCGGCGGCTGGCCGGCGCACCGACCGCCGCCCGCTCGCTGCTGGAGGCGGCCGCGGTCCTGGGCCCGGCCAGCCTCCCGGAGGAGGCGGCGCGGATGCTCGGCGAACCGGTGAGCACGCTGGTCCCCGCCTTCCGCGCGGCGACGGCCACGGGGCTGGTGCACTGCGCGTCGACCCACCTGACGTTCCGGCACGAGTGGTTGCGGCTGGTGCTGCTGGCCGACCTCCCGCCGGCCGTCCGGGCCGCGATGCACCGCCAGGCGCTGGCGATCCGGCTGGCCCAGGGCCACTCCCCGGCCGCCGTCGCGCCCCACCTGCTGCACGGCTCCTACCCGGGCGACCCGGTCACCGGCCCGCTGCTGCCGCTGGCCGCCGCCCAGACCCTCCCCGACCAGCCCGCCACGGCCGCCCGACTGGCCCTGCGCGGCCTGGAGCTGCTGGGGCGCGCGCCACGGCCGCAGCAGGCCGACGAGCCGGGGGCGGCGGACGCGCCGGGGTTGGTGGGCGAGCCGGGGGCGGCGGGCGAGCGGCGCGGTGCGGACGAACAGCTGAGCGCGGGCGACCAGCGGGATGCCGGCGGAGCCGAGCGCGCCGGGGATGATGCGGCCGCCGACCGCGCCGGGCACGGTGCGGCCGCCGCCGAGCTGACCGCGCTCGCCGCCACCGCCTGCGTCCGCTCCGGTGCTCCCGCCCGGGCCGCCGACCTGGCCCGGGCCGCCCTGGCCGACGCCGCCCCGGCCTCCCCCACCACCGCCCGCCTGCGGGTCGCGCTCGCCACCGCACTCCTGCTCCGCGGGCACCCGGCCGAGGCGCTGGCCACCGCGGAACTGGCCGCCACCGAAGCCCTGGGGGCCGCCACCCAGCCCGCCGGCGGCCCCAAGGCACCGGTCCCGGTCCCGGCCCCCGTCCCGGTCCCCGCCGCCATCGCGGACACTGCGGCCGGCACACCCGCCGCCCTGCACCGCGAGGCCCTGCTCACCCAACTCGCCGCCCTGGCAGCCCTCGCCACCGACCGGGTGAGTGCGACGCCCACCGCCCTGGCCCACCGGATCGAGCAGGTGGCCCGGCGCGGCGCCACCCACGGCCACGACCTGCGGGCCGCCGCCCGACTGGGCGCCGCCGAACTCGCCTGGCACTGCGGCCGACCGGCCGCCGCGCTGACCCTCGGCCAGGCCGCCCTCACCCTGTCCCGCCAGGGCTCGGCCGCCGCCTGGCACAGTCCGCCCGGCCCCGCGCACGCCCTGCTGCTCGCCGAGGCGGGCCGCCAGGCCGAGGCGGCTGCCGTCCTCGCCCGCTGCGCCGCGCCGCAGCCCGGGCCCCAGCCGGTGCCTTCGCCCGGTGCGCCGCCGCCCGCACCGCCCGCCCAGCACCTCGTCATCGCCCGGCTGGCCCTGGCCCGGGGCGCGCTCGCCGTGGCCGAGGAGGCGGCCACCGCCGCCCTGCGGGCCGCCGAGCGCAGCGGCATCCGGCGCTACCCGGCCACCGCCCGGCTGCTGCTCGCCACGACGGCCGTGTACCGCGGCGACCACCACACCGCCACCGCGCACGCGAACGCCCTACCGGACCCCGCGGCGACCTGGATCGAGGCCCGGATCCGCGCCTGCTCCACCGACCGCACCCCGCTCGCCCACGCCGTCAAGGAGCTCACCGGGGACGACCCCGCGCTGCGCCGCCTCACCCTGGCCGAACCCGCCGCCCCGGCCTGGCTGGTGCGCACCGCGCTCACCCTCGGGGACCCGGAGCGCGCCACCGGAGTGGCGGCCGTGGCCCGCCGGCTGGCCGAGGCCAACCGCACGGTGCCCGCGCTCCGGGCCGCCGCCGCCCACGCGGCCGGCCTCACGGCGCGCGACCCGCGGGCACTGGCGGCCGCCGCCCGCGAACACCGCGACCTGTGGGGCCGCGCCTCGGCCACCGAGGACCTGGGCACCCTGCTGGCCCCGACCGACCGGGACGCCGCCGTGCACGCCCTGGGGCAGGCCCTGGACGCCTACGAGCGGCTCGGCGCCGCCCTCGACACCGCCCGGGTCCGCCGCCGCCTGCGCACCCTGGGCGTCCGGCGCCGTCACCGCCCGCCCCGGCCCGACCCCCCGACCGGCGGCTGGGCCGCCCTGACCCGTACCGAACGCACCGTCGCCGAACACGCCGCCACCGGCCTGACGAACACCCAGATCGCCGGCCGGATGTTCCTCTCCCCGCACACGGTCGCCTTCCACCTGCGCCAGATCTACCGCAAACTCGCCATCCACTCCCGCCTCGAACTGACCCATCACACCCCCGCCCCGCCACAGTGAGGCGGCGGCACACTCGTCCGCCACCCTGAACAGGGCGCACCCGGCACTCCGCACCACCGAACCACGGACGAACCACCACCCGACTCCCGCCACCCACCCCCGGGTCAGCGGCTGCGTGCTGGCCGGCCACCCTGAACACGACGCCGCACCCGGGGCACTCCGCACCACCGAACAGCCGGGCGACGCCCCGGGCGAGCACGGCGGCCCGAGCACCCACCGGCCGGCTCCGGCCGAGCTCCTCGACCGCCACCGGCAGGGTCACCACCCAACTCCTGCCGCGCGCCCCCTCACCCCCCTCACCACCCCAGCAGCAGCCGTTCCGGGCCGTGGAACACCAGGTCCGGCGCGTACCGTACCGGCGCCTCCCGCAGCGCCGCCCCCGCCAGGCGCGGCAGCAGGGCGGCCAGCGCGATCTCCGCCTCGGTCCGGGCCAGGGCGGCGCCGAGGCAGTAGTGGATGCCCAGGCCGAAGGCGAGGTGGCGGGCGGCGGGTGGGTGGCGGTGCGGGTCGAGGCGGTCGGGGTGGGGGAACCGGGCCGGGTCGCGGTTGGCGGCGCCGAGCAGCAGGGTGAGCTTGGTGCCGCGCGGGATCCGATGACGGCCGAGCTGTTCGTCCTCCTGGGCCCAGCGCGTGACGGCCTGCACCGGGGCGTCGTAGCGCGCCAGTTCGACGACGGCGTCAGGCACCAGCGCGGGCCGGTCGCACAGCTCGGCGAGGACGGCGGGGTGGTCGAGCAACGCGAGCGCCGACTTGGTGATCAGGTGCGTGGTGGTCTCGTGGCCGGCGGTCAGCAGGTGGATGCAGGTCGCGGTGATCTCCGCCGTGGTCAGCCCGCCGGCCGCCAGCAGCAGGCCGATCAGGTCGGTGCCCGACCCGCGGGCCCGGCGCCGGGCGAGCCGGTCGTGGAAGTAGTCGGTCAGCTCGCGGGCGGCCGTGTCCGCGCGGGCCGGCGCGTCCGGGTGCTGCCCGGCCCGCGAGCTGCTGCCCTGCTGGAGCCGGAGCGAGCGTTCGCGCAGCCAGCCGCCGTCGGCCCGGGGCAGGCCGAGCAGTTCGGAGATCACCAGCACGGGGTAGGGGGCGGCGAAGTCCTCGACCAGGTCGAGTTGCCGGCGCTCGCCGAGCAGTTCGGTGACGATCTCGGCCATCCGCGCGCGCAGCCCCGTCACCACGCGCGGGGTGAACTCGTGGCTGAGGACGGCCCGCAGCCGGGTGTGGCGGGGCGGGTCGAGGAAGACCAGCCAGTCGGCGATCAGGCTGCGCACCGCCGTGTCCAGCACTGCGGGGTGGGCCAACTCGGCGCCCTCCCACGGGTCCTGGCCCTGCGCACCGTCGCCGGATCGCGGGGCCCGGCGGCCGAGGCGGGGGCTGGCGAGCGCCTGGGCCACCTCCTGGTACCCGAACACGTACCAGCCCCCGTCACCCGGGTGCACCGAGCCCGCCTCGCGGTAGCACCGGTAGACGGGGTAGGGGTCGGCGATCCGCGCCACCGGCCAGCCCGCCAGCGTGAACGGCAGCAGGCCCTCCCCCGCCGGCCCCTCCGCCACGAGCCCGTCCCCCCTCACACCGCCCCCCGCACCGTGTCCGCCAGCCGGCCCGGGTCGGCCGGCAACTCCGCGTCCCGCCAGGCGACATGGCCGTCGGGCCGGACCAGCACGTAGCGCCGCCGGTACAGGTCGGCGATCTCCTTGTCCCGGCAGACGGTCACCGCCAGCGGCACCCCGCGCCCCGCGAACGCGGCCTCGACGGCGCCGACGGCGCCGTAAGACTCCTCCCCCTCCGCCCCCGCGAACTCCAACAGCCGGAACCCCGCCCCGAACAGGTCCAGCGTGGAGCGCCCGGGCGCCAGCCAGGCGTGCGGGGCCCGCGAGCCCGGGCGGCTGTTGGGACGGTCGGTGGGCTCGTCCGGGTCCGCGGGCAGCCGGTCGGGGCAGACGATCGCCGACCGGTAGCGGTAGCCGAGGTGCACCATCGGCGCGTCGAACTCCTTGCGCACGTCGCTCGCCGCCAGCCGTTCGCCCAGCTCGGCCCGGGCCCGCTCGCCGGCCGGGGTGTCCGCGTGCAGGTCGGCGGGCAGGTCCCGGCCCATGGTGCGCACCAGGTTGCGGTTGGCCTCCTCCAGCGCCTCGACGGCCACCGGCTGCCGCTCGGTGCGGTAGGAGTCCAGCAGTCCGGGGCCGGCCCAACCCGCCAGCGCGGCGGCCAGTTTCCAGCCGAGGTTGCCGGCGGCGGCGAGCCCGGCGTTGAGGCCGAAGCCGCCGGAGGGCGAGAGGGTGTGCGCGCTGTCGCCGAGCAGCAGCACCCGGCCCTGCCGGAAGTCCTCGGCCACCCGGTGGGTGAGGTGCCACTCGTGGTCGGAGAGCACCTCGATCGGGGTGTCCGGGGCGATCGCGCGGCGCACCAGTTCGCGCGCCGGAACGGCGTCCTCCCCGCCGGCGCCGACCCGGACGGTCAGCCGGAACAGTTCGGCGCCGTCCAGCGCGCGCAGCGGGAAACGCAGCGCGTCGGAGAGCAGCAGGAAGTAGAAGAGCGCGGCGCGGTCGCCCAGTTCGGCCGTCAGCCGGGGGGCGCGGAACAGGATGTTGCGGAACACCTGGGTGGCGTGGCGGGCCGGGGCCGGGATCGCGCAGGCCTTGCGGACCGGGGAGGCGGCGCCGTCGCAGGCCAGCAGGTAGCGGGCGCGGACCGCGAACGGCCGGTCGGCGGCCAGGTCGGTGACGGCGGCGGTGACGCCGTCCGGGTCCTGGACGAAGCCGTCCAGCCGGCAGCACAGCCGCAGCGGGCCGTCCGGGTGGCGGCCGACCGCCTCGGCGAGCAGCGGGGCCAGCCAGTGCTGCGGGCAGATCGCGTCCGGTTCGGGGGTGTGCCGGAACGGTGGGCGGGTGGCCATGCTGCCGAGGCGCAGCCGGTGGACCTCGTGGCCGCCCAGCTGCGTCACCCAGACCGCGTCCAGGGTGTGTTCGGCGGGCCAGCCGGCGCCGCGGATCCGGTCGGCCAGGCCCAACTGCCGGTAGAGCTCCATCGAGCGCGGGCCGATGTGGCTCACCTTGGGGTGGCCGACGGTGCCGTCGCCCGCCTCCACCACCAGGCAGTCGACCCCGCGGGCGCGCAGGTCCAGGGCGGCGGTCAGGCCGACCGGCCCGCCGCCGACGATCAGGACTTCGGTGTCGTGCTGCTGGGGCATCGTCTTCCCTTCTCAGAACGTGGTGTGGCAGTCGCCGGGACCCTCACTCCGCCGCCTCGACCACCCGCCCCGCCAGGTGGTCGAGGACGCCCGGGACCTGCTCCGGCAGCACCGGGCAGGCCCGTGCGGCGCGGGCCAACCGGCGGATCCGGCAGCCGAGTTCGCGCCGGGCGTCGGCGGGGCGGCCGGGTATCGGCCAGGGTTCGCCGGCGAGCTCGAACGGGATCCCGGCGGTGCGCCCCGGCACGCCCGCCGGCAGCGCGGCGAGCAGCTCGGCGAGCGGGCGCAGCACCCCGTTCATCACGTCGATCGAGGCGTTCATCAGGGTCGAGCGGCGCAGGCTGGCGGCCGGCCGTTCGGCGAAGTGCTGGACCATCAGCAGGGCCATCAACTCGTAGGCGCTGTCGGCCAGTTCGGCCACCTGCCGGGCCAGTGGCTCGCCGATCAGCTGGCGGGCCGGGCGGCCGGGGCGCAGGGTCGGGTTGCGCAGCACCGGCAGGGCCAGCCGCGGCACGCCGTCGAGCGGCTCGTCCACCCGGCCCCCGGCCGCGACCGCCCCACGCATCCCACGCATCCCACGCACCCCACCCAGCCCATCCGCCCTGCCGGCCCCGCCCGGCCCGGGCGCCTCCAGGGTGCCGAGCAGCGCGGCGATCCGTCGGAAGGAGTCGTGGTGGGACTCCTCGCCGGGCGGCCGGTCCGGGTTCAGCACGCCGCCCTCGCCCTGCTCGGTGACGAGGTCGACGGCGAACAACGCGCTCGCCAGGTCGGTCACCTGGAGCTGGTAGTCGGGGTGGCGGGCGTTGACCGAGCGGCGCAGGAAGAGGTGGTGCTCGCCGCCGCCCGGCGGGTCGGCGAACAGGTCGGGCAGCCGGAGCAGGGCGACCCGGATCGCGGCGTAGAGCTCGCTGATCGAGTGGTAGGCGGGACCGCGCGGGGAGCGGATCGGCGGCCCGGGGCACAGCGTGCCGTAGCGCGGCTCGGCCGGCAGGCAGTCGGGCTGCTCCAGCGCGATGAAGCGGTGCACGCTGGCCGGGCCGAGCCCCTCCAGGGCGAAGTCGAGCGGGATCGGCAGCCGGTGGTTGAGGGTGCCGAAGTCCACGGCCGGGAAGTGGAACGGCTCGCCGAGCGCCATCAGCAGGTTGTTGACCACCAGGAAGTGGATCATCTCCTCGCGGGCCACCCGGAGCAGCGTGCTGCGGATCGAGTCCTCCGGGCGCTCCCCGCCCCACCCGCTGACCAGCCGCAGCCGCCGTTCGGTCCACGCGCCGCGGCGCAGGTAGGCCAGGCCGGTGCCGTGCGTGGGCAGCGAGTAGACGGCGTACAGGTACTGGAGGGTGGTGGCCAGTTCGACCGTGACGGCGTCGCGCAGCAGGGCGACCAGCTCGGCCCGGGTGGCCGGGACGCCGCCCGGCGGGTGCGGCGCCGTGGCGGGGACGAGGGCGGGCAGCGCGGCCGGGGCGGCGGTGTTGCGCAGGTAGCCGAGCAGCAGCCGGGCCCTGGCGGCGGACAGGTCGCGGGTGGGCGGCATGTAGTACGTGCGACCGCGGTTGCGCGGGTCGGACATCTGCCGGCAGAGCCGGGCGTAGGTGGCCACCCGGTGCGGGTCGGCCAGGCTGAACACCTCCTCGGCCATGAAGCTGGAGGTGAACTCGTAGTAGGCGAAGACCTCGCGGTACAGCAGGTCGAAGGTGATCCGCTCCGGCGGCAGCGCGTCCAGCCGGCGGTCGTCGGGCAGCACCCGCAGCGCCAGCTGGCCGGCGCCCGACCAGTGGCGCAGCTCGTCGGCGTCGTCGTAGCCGGCGGGGGCGGGCTCGCCGGGGGCGGCCAGCAGCAGGCGGGCGCAGCCGGCCCGGGTGCCGCGCAGGGTGAAGGCGGCGGTACCGTCGGGGCCGGTGTCCAGGGTGGCGGCGGGGGCCCAGTCGGGTGCGGCGGTGGTGCGCAGCACGGCGATCGGCCGGGTCGGGCGGGCCGCGGTGGGGTGGGCGCGCGGGTTGGCGTACTGCCGGACCCGGATGCCGCGGACCGCGGCCGGGCGCCCGCGCACCAGCGAGCGGACGGTGACCGTGACCTCCTCGGCGGCCTCGCCGAGGGCGGCCTCGCCGTGCGCGCTGTCCCCGCCGGCGGTGGACGCCGTGCCGCCGGGGTGCTCGAGGATCAGCGCGGCCTGGTCGGTCTGGACGTTGACCTCCTTCTCCCGCAGCAGCACCGCCCGGGCGCCGTCCGGGGTCACCCGGACCAGGCAGAGCGACTGGTCGGCCACCCCCGGCCCCGGCTCGCGCGCGACGGTGACCAGCACCCCGCCACCGGGGCCGCCCGCGCCGCCACCGGAGCCGCCGTGCTGCCCGCCCCCGCGGGCGGGTTGAACTGATACCCGCTTGTTCCACCCCCCTGTTTTCCAC
>NZ_JBNQTI010000094.1:0-33904 GCF_050325825.1 Kitasatospora sp. LaBMicrA B282 | reverse complement strand
CGGGCGCCGACGACTCGGCGGCCGGCAGCACCGCGGTGGCCCCGGTGGTCGGCAGCGTGACCCGGGTGGTGGACTCGGCGAGCGCGGTCGCCTGCGCCACGATCCGCTTGAGCATCGAGCGGGTGGTCGAGGCGTCGAGGCGCTTGTCCGGGTCCTTCTCCAGCAGACCCTCGATCACCGGGCGCAGCGGCCCCGCGTGCTGCGGCGGCGGCAGCTGCTCGGTCATCACCGCGGTGAGGGTGGCCAGTGCCGAGCCGCGGTCGTAGGGCGGCTTGCCCTCCAGCGCCGCGTAGAGCGTGCCGCCCAGCGACCACAGGTCGGCCGGCGGGCCGGGCTTCTGGCCGCGGGCCCGCTCCGGGGATATGTACGAGGGCGCGCCGACCAGCATCCCGGTCGAGGTGACCGAGGAGTCCCCCTCGACGCTGGCGATGCCGAAGTCGGTCAGCACCACCCGGCCGTCGTCGCCGATCAGCACGTTGGACGGCTTCACGTCCCGGTGCAGGATCCCCTGGCTGTGCGCGGCACCGAGCACGCCGAGCAGCTCCAGCCCGATCTCGGCGGCCCGGGTCGGGGTGACCGGCCCGTCCTCCTTGACCACCTCGGCCAGCGAGCGGCCGTCGACCAGCTCCATCACGATCCACGGCCGGTCGTCCTCCTCGACCACGTCGAAGACGGTGACGGCGGCGGTGTGCCGGATCCGCGCGGTGGCCTTGGCCTCGCGCAGCGTCCGGACGATCAGGCGGTGCCGCTCGTCGTCGTCGACGCTGCCGTGCATCCGCAGTTCCTTCACGGCGACGATCCGGCCGAGCATCTCGTCCTCGGCCCGCCAGACGGTCCCCATGCCGCCGCTGCCGAGGACCGAGTCGAGCCGATACCGGTCGGCCAGGACGCGTCCGGAAGTGCCCTGCGGCTGGGTCATTCGGGCGTTCCCCCATGTGCTGCTGCCGGTCAGGTGACGAACCGTCGGGGTCGCTGCGCGCACCGGTCCGACGGTCAAGCCTCCATCATCCCCTGTGCCCGCGGCGGCTGTTCACTCGACCCCTGGAATTCGGAAGCGTGACCTGAATCCGGTGTTCCCCGACCGGACGGCACTGCTAGCGTTCGCCCCCGTCGCATCCGCACCAGCACGGGGGAAGCTCCATGACCGCGCCCGTTCCGCCCTCCCACCAGCCCGTTCCGCCGCAGCCCGGGCCGCCGGCCTTCGGCCCGCCGCAGGGGTACGCCAACCCGCAACCGCCGGTTCCCGGCCAACCGGCCGCCTACGCCCAGGGCGCGCCCTACGGCTACCCGCAGCCGGGCGCACCGGTCGCGCGGCGCGGCAACGCGGGCGCCGGGATCGCGCTCGGCCTGGTCACCATGCTGGCCGGCGCCGCGGCGTACGGCTTCATCATGAAGGCCACCAACTCGCAGTGGAGTTACTTCGCACTCGCACTGTCCATGGC
This sequence comes from Kitasatospora sp. LaBMicrA B282, assembly GCF_050325825.1. Classification (NCBI taxonomy): domain Bacteria; kingdom Bacillati; phylum Actinomycetota; class Actinomycetes; order Kitasatosporales; family Streptomycetaceae; genus Kitasatospora; species Kitasatospora sp. LaBMicrA B282. Next base: position 32,462 of record NZ_JBNQTI010000094.1, on the reverse strand, counting down.
GGTCGCCCTCGCGCTCGGCCGGGTCGGCGGGCGCAACCCGCTGCTGCCGGTGCTCGGCGCGCTCTTCTCGCTGCTCGGGGTCTTCCTCGGCCAGCTGTTCTTCATCTACCTGGTGCTGCACCAGCAGTACGGCCTCGGCCCGGGCGACGTGTTCGGCTCCGAGTTCGGCGACACCATGCAGGGCTGGAAGGCCATGATGGACGCCAAGGACATCTTCTTCTACCTGGTCGCCGGCATCGAGGGCTTCGTCTTCACCCGGCGCTTCGCCCGCTGACCGGGGCGGCGACGGGTACGGGGGGGGGGGGGGGGGGGGGGGGGGGGGGGGGGGGGGGGGGGGGGGGGGGGGGGGGGGGGGGGGAGGGAGGGGGGGGGGGGGGGGGGGGGCACACCCAAAGAGCCCCCCCCCCCCTGCTGTGTGTTGACGCAGTGTCAGGCCGAGGCCGGGGGGTAGAGCGCGGGCGGCAGCTCGGCCGCCGCCGCCCGGTCCAGCAGCCAGAGCGTGCGGCTGGTGCCGTACGCCCCGGAGGCCGGGGCCTGCAACTCGCCGGGGCTGGACAGCGCCAGCGCCACCGCGCCCGCCTTGTCCTCGCCGGCCGCCAGCAGCCAGACCTCGCGGGCCGCCCGGATGGCCGGGAGGGTCAGCGAGATCCGGGTGGGCGGCGGCTTCGGCGCCCCGCGCACCCCGACCACGGTGCGCGCGGTCTCCCGCACGCCCGGGTGCTCGGGGAAGAGCGAGGCGACGTGGGTGTCCGGGCCGACGCCGAGCAGCAGCACGTCGAAGGCCGGCACCCCGCGGCGGTCCTGCGGACCCGCGGCCTTGGCCAGCTCCTCGGCGTACCGCTCGGCGGCGGCCTCCACGTCGGCGCCGTCCACGCCGTCCGAGGCGGGCATGAAGTGCACCCGCGCCGGGTCCAGCGGGACCCGGCCGAGCAGCTCGTCGGTGGCCTGCACCGCGTTGCGCTCCGGGTCGGCGGAGGGCACGAAGCGCTCGTCGCCCCACCACAGGTCCAGCCGGGACCAGTCCACCGCGTCCCGGGCCGGGGAGGCGGCGATCGCGGCGAGCAGCGCGTTGCCGTTGCGCCCGCCGGTGAGCACCACCGAGGCCAGGCCGCGGGCGGACTGCGCGTCGACGATCTTGGTGATCAGCCGGGCGGCGGCCGCCTGGGCCATCAGCTCCTTGTCGCGGTGGACGACCAGCTGCGGAACGACGGTCACGCGCCGCCCCGCTTCGCGGCCTTCTTGCCGGTGGCCTTGGCGGTGCTCTTCGCGGTGCTCTTCTCGGCGGCCTTGGCGGTCTTCTTGGCGACCTCCTTGGCGGCCGCCTTGGCGACCTTCCGGGCCGGCTCCGCGGCCGCCGGGACCTTGGCGGTCACCCGGGGGGTGGCCACCGCGGCCTCGACCACGTTCGCGGTCTCCTCGGCCACCTCGGCCAGGCCGAGCGCGTCGCCCGCGGTGGGCGCCGGGCCGTCGGCCGGGTCGATCAGCCGGCTGACGCCGGTCCGCACCGCCGCGGCGTAGATCGCGTCCTCGTCCAGCCGGCGCAGCTCCTCGGCGATCAGCTCGGCGGTGTCCCGCCGCTTGAGCGCCACCAGGCGGTCCGGCGAGCCCGGGATGGACAGGGTGCCCATCAGCCCGTCGGGCCGGTCGAGGACGATCTCCCCGGCCTTGCTGCGCAGCCGCACCGCGGTGATGCCCGGACCGTCGGTGGTGACCCGCTCCACCGGCACCCGCAGCCGGTCGTGCAGCCACAGGCCGAGCAGCTCGACGCTGGGGTTGTACGACTCGCCCTCGACCACCGCGCCGGTGACCTGGGTGGGCCGCTGGTCCAGCGCGGCGGCCAGCATGGAGCGCCAGCTGGTGAGCCGGGTCCAGGCCAGGTCGGTGTCGCCGGGCGTGTAGCTGTCCGCCAGGACGGCCAGCTGCTCGACCGGGTTCTCGGCGGTGACCGCGTCGGTGATCCGGCGCTGGGCGATCGCCCCGAGCGGGTCCTGGGCCGGGTGCAGCGGGGCGTTCTCCGGCCACCAGATCACCACGGGGGCGTCCGGCAGCAGCAGCGGCAGCACCACCGACTGGGCGTGCGAGGCGAGTTCGCCGTGCATCCGGAGGACCACCGTCTCGCCCGAGCCGGCGTCGGAGCCGACCAGGATCTCGGCGTCCAGCCGGGCACCGGCCCGGGCCCGGGGCGAGCGGCCCGCGCGCTTGATCACCACGAGGATCCGCGAGGGGTGCTCGCGGGAGGCGTCGTTGGCGGCCTTGAGGGCGTCGTAGGCGCTGCCCTCGTCGGTCACGATGACCAGCGTCAGGACCATGCCGGCGGCGGTCGAACCGACCGCCCGGCGGGCGTCCATCAGGGTGCTGTTGATCTTGCTGGACGTGGTGTCCGTCAGGTCGATCTTCATGGCCGGCGCCAGCTCCTGCCGTCTCGTGCGAGCATCTCGTCCGCCTCGGCCGGTCCCCAGGTGCCGGCCGCGTACTGCGCGGGCTTGCCGTGCTGGTCCCAGTACTTCTCGATCGGGTCCAGGATCTCCCAGGAGAGCTCGACCTCCTGGTGCCGCGGGAAGAGGTTGGCGTCACCGAGCAGCACGTCGAGGATGAGCCGCTCGTACGCCTCCGGGCTGGACTCGGTGAAGGACTCGCCGTAGGCGAAGTCCATCGTCACGTCCCGGACCTCCATCGAGGTGCCCGGCACCTTGGAGCCGAACCGCACCGTGACGCCCTCGTCCGGCTGCACCCGGATCACCAGGGCGTTCTGTCCCAGCTCCTCGGTCGCGTAGGAGTCGAACGGCAGGTACGGGGCGCGCTGGAAGACCACCGCGATCTCGGTCACCCGGCGGCCCAGCCGCTTGCCGGTGCGCAGGTAGAACGGCACCCCGGCCCAGCGGCGGTTGTTGATCTCCAGCTTGATCGCGGCGTAGGTGTCGGTCTTGGACTCGGGGTTGATGCCGTCCTCGTCCAGGTAGCCGACCACCTCCTCGCCGCCCTGCCAGCCCGCGGCGTACTGCCCGCGCACCGTGTGCCTGCCCAGGTCCTTGGGCAACTGCACAGCGCTGAGCACCTTGAGCTTCTCGGCCACCAGGGCCTTGGGGTGGAACGAGGCCGGCTCCTCGATGGCGGTCAGCGCCATCAGCTGGAGCAGGTGGTTCTGGATCACGTCCCGGGCCGAGCCGATGCCGTCGTAGTAGCCGGCCCGGCCGCCGATGCCGATGTCCTCGGCCATGGTGATCTGCACGTGGTCCACGTAGGACCGGTTCCAGATCGGCTCGAACATGGTGTTGGCGAAGCGGAGCGCCAGGATGTTCTGGACGGTCTCCTTGCCCAGGTAGTGGTCGATCCGGAAGACCTCGTCCCGCGGGAAGACCTCGTGGACGACCTTGTTCAGCTCCTGGGCGCTGCCCAGGTCGTGGCCGAACGGCTTCTCGATCACCGCGCGGCGCCAGGAGCCGGCCGGCGGGTTGGCCAGGCCGTGCTTCTTCAGCTGCTGGACCACGGTCGGGAAGAACTTCGGCGGCACCGAGAGGTAGAACGCGAAGTTGCCGCCGGTGCCCTGCGCCTTGTCCAGCTCCTCGATGGTCTGGCGCAACTGGTCGAAGGCGTTGTCGTCGTCGAAGGTGCCCTGGACGAACCGCATGCCCTTGGCCAGCTGCTGCCACACCTCCTCGCGGAAGGGGGTGCGCGCGTGCTCCTTGACGGCGTCGTGCACCTCCTTGGCGAAGTCCTCGTCCTCCCACTCGCGGCGGGCGAAGCCCACCAGCGAGAAGCCCGGCGGCAGCAGGCCGCGGTTGGCGAGGTCGTAGATCGCCGGCATCAGCTTCTTGCGCGACAGGTCGCCGGTGACGCCGAAGATCACCAGACCGGACGGTCCGGCGATCCTCGGCAGTCGGCGGTCCGCCGGATCGCGCAGCGGATTCACCGGCAGCTGCGGAACGTCCCCTTGCGTCACCTCGGCCCCCTCCAGGTCGGGAAATGCTGGTGCATTGCTCACTGCTGGGCTCAGCTTTCCGTGCGAGTGCGAGCGGGTCAGTTGCTCTCGGCCGCGAACGACGCCAGCGAGGCGGTCACCGTGTCCAGCAGCTCCTGCCAGGAGGCGTCGAACTTCTGCACGCCCTCGTCCTCGAGCACCTGGACCACGTCGTCGTAGTCCACGCCGACCTTGGCCAGCGCGGCCAGCACGCCCTGGGCGTCCTCGTAGTTCGAGGTGATGGTGTCGCCGGCGACGGTGCCGTGGTCACCGGTGGCGTCCAGGGTGGCCTCGGGCATGGTGTTGACGGTGCCGGGGGCGACCAGCTCGGTCACGTACAGGGTGTCCGGCAGCGCCGGGTCCTTGACGCCGGTGGAGGCCCACAACGGGCGCTGCGGCTTGGCACCGGCGGCCTCCAGGGCCTTCCAGCGCTCGCCGGCGGCCTTCTTGCCGTCGACCGAGCCGAAGACCTCCTCGTAGGCCTGGTAGGCGAGCCGGGCGTTGGCCAGGGCGGCCTTGGAGCGCAGCGCCTTGGCCTCGTCGGTGCCGATCGCGTCGAGGCGCTTGTCGATCTCGGTGTCGACCCGGGAGACGAAGAAGGAGGCGACCGACTCGATCGAGGAGAGGTCGATACCCTTCGCCTTGGCCTGCTCCAGGCCGGTCAGGTAGGCGTCGATGACGGCCTTGTAGCGGTCCAGCGAGAAGATCAGGGTGACGTTGACGCTGATCCCGTGCGCGATGACCTCGGTGATCGCGGGCAGGCCGGCCTTGGTGGCGGGGATCTTGATCAGCACGTTGGGGCGGTCCACCAGCCACCACAGCTGCTTGGCCTCGGCCACGGTCGGCGCGGTCTCGTGGGCCAGGCGCGGGTCGACCTCGATCGAGACCCGGCCGTCGCGGCCGTTGCTGGCGTCGTAGACCGGGCGCAGCACGTCGGCCGCGTCCCGCACGTCCGAGGTGGTGATCATGCGGATCGCCTCGTCGGTGCCGACCTTGCGGACCGCCAGGTCGCGCAGCTGGCCGTCGTAGGAGGTGTCGCCGCTGCCGGCGATCGCCTTCTGGAAGATGGTCGGGTTGGTGGTGACCCCGACCACGTGCTTGCTCTGCACCAGCTCGGCGAGGTTGCCGCTGTTCAGCCGGGTGCGGCTGAGGTCGTCCAGCCAGATCGCCACGCCTTCGTCGCTGAGGCGCTTCAGTGCGTCAGTCATACTGCTCAGTCCTTCGGTCTGTCGGTCTTCAGGAAGCGGGAGGGGCCGCGCGCCCGGGAGCCCGTCGGGCCCACCGGGCCGGTCGGGTGTGCCTCGGGCGCGCGGCCGGTGGAGCGTCAGCGGTTGACGGCTTCCAGGGAACGCAGCGACTTGTGGGCGGCGTGCGCCACGGCCTCGGCGGTGATGCCGAACTCCTGGTACAGCACCTTGTAGTCGGCGGAGGCACCGAAGTGCTCCAGGCTGACGATCCGGCCGTGGTCGCCGACCAGGTCGCGCCAGCCCTGGGCGATCCCGGCCTCGACCGACACCCGGGCCTTGACGGTGGGCGGCAGCACCTGGTCGCGGTAGGCCTGGTCCTGCTCGTTGAACCACTCGACGGACGGCATCGAGACGACGCGGGTCCCGATCCCCTCCGCTTCCAGGGTCTCGCGGGCGGCCATCGCCAGCTGCACCTCGGAGCCGGTGCCGATGAGGATCACCTGGGGCGCGCCGGTGGAGGCCTCGGCCAGCACGTAGCCGCCCTTGGCGGTGCCCTCGGCGGAGCCGTACACCTCGCGGTCGTAGGTCGGCACGCCCTGGCGGGTCAGCGCCAGGCCCACCGGGCCGGGGTGGCTGGTCTGGCGCTCCAGGACGGTGCGCCAGGCGACCGCGGTCTCGTTGGCGTCGGCCGGGCGGACCACCGACAGGCCCGGGATGGCGCGCAGCGCGGCCAGGTGCTCGACCGGCTGGTGGGTCGGGCCGTCCTCGCCCAGGCCGATCGAGTCGTGCGTCCAGACGTAGGTGACCGGCAGCTTCATCAGCGCGGCCAGTCGGACCGCCGGGCGCATGTAGTCGGAGAACACCAGGAAGGTGCCGCCGTAGACCCGGGTCCTGCCGTGCAGCGCGATGCCGTTCATGGTCGAGCCCATGGCGTGCTCGCGGATGCCGAAGTGGATCGTCCGGCCGTAGGGGCCGGCGCCCTTGAGCGGGTTGCCCTCGGGCAGGAAGGAGGAGCCCTCGTCGATCGTGGTGAGGTTGGACTCCGCGAGGTCGGCCGAGCCGCCCCACAGCTCCGGGATCAGCGCGCCGAGCGCCTTCAGGGTGTCGCCGCTGGCCTTGCGGGTGGCGACGTCCTTGCCGGCCGGGAAGACCGGCAGCTCCTTCTTCCAGCCGTTCGGCAGCTCGCCGGCCTGGATCCGGTCGAACTCGGCGGCGCGCTGCGCGTCGGCCGCGCGCCAGGCGCCGAAGCCGCTCTCCCACTCGGCCCGGGCGGCCTTGCCGCGCTGGATCACCTGGCGGGCGTGGCTGAGCACCTCGTCGCTGACCTCGAAGGTGCGGTCCGGGTCGAAGCCCAGCACCTTCTTGGTGGCGGCGATCTCCTCGGCGCCGAGCGCGGAGCCGTGCGCCTTGGCGGTGTCCTGGGCGTTCGGCGCCGGCCAGGCGATGATGGTGCGCATGCCGATGATCGACGGGCGCCCGGTCTCGGCCTTGGCGGCGGCGAGCGCGGCGGCCAGCGCCTGCACGTCGATGTCGCCGTTCTCCTTGGGCGCGACGCGCTGCACGTGCCAGCCGTAGGACTCGTAGCGGGCCAGCACGTCCTCGGAGAAGGCGGTCTGGGTGTCGCCCTCGATCGAGATGTGGTTGTCGTCGTAGAGCGCGACCAGGTTGCCGAGCTTCTGGTGGCCGGCCAGCGAGGAGGCCTCGGCGGAGATGCCCTCCTCCAGGTCGCCGTCGGAGACGATCGCCCAGATGGTGTGGTCGAACGGGGACTGGCCCGGCTCGGCCTGCGGGTCGAACAGACCCCGCTCGTAGCGGGCGGCCATCGCCATGCCCACCGCGTTGGCGATGCCCTGGCCCAGCGGGCCGGTGGTGGTCTCCACGCCGGCGGTGTGGCCGTGCTCCGGGTGGCCCGGGGTGCGGCTGCCCGCGACCCGGAAGGCCTTCAGGTCGTCCAGCTCCAGGCCGTAGCCGGAGAGGAAGAGCTGGGTGTAGAGCGTCATGCTGGTGTGGCCGGGCGACAGCACGAAGCGGTCACGGCCGACCCAGTTCGGGTCGGTCGGGTCGTGCCGCAGGAAGCGCTGGAAAATGAGGTAGGCCGCGGGGGCGAGGGCCATCGCCGTCCCCGGGTGGCCGTTCCCGACCTTCTGCACCGCGTCCATGGCCAGGACCCGGGCGGTGTCGACCGTCCGCTCGTCGAGGTCGGACCATTCGATCGCGTTCGTCGGAGTCGTGCTCACCCTTCTCAGGGCTCCTTCCGTAGTGAGGTGTGACCCCGTGAAGGGACCGGGTCGGCCACGTCGCTGTGGGCCGGACGCTGGGTCGGCGCCGGTCACGGAGGGTTGATCCCGCTGCTGCGGCCGAGCCTACCCCCCAGGCCGGGGCCTGCCTTCCGTACGGGGACAACCGGGGGTTTTCGGCGTGCGATTCCGTCAAGTAGTGCGCCCGGCTCACCCGGGCATCACCTGTCCCACCTTCGCCCGGTTTGTCCGTTGCCGCCCGCTGATCAGCGGCTTCCTTCGTCCACTCACCCACGGGAGTGCGGCCCGGCCCCGTCAGTCGACCCCGGAGCGGATCCGGAGATATGCACCGTCTAAGGTGGCGTGGTACGCGCAGCGTGAACGGATTCACGAGCAATCGACCCGTGGACGCCTGCGAAGATTCATCTTCAGTTGGGGTGTTCGTGACCGCCGTTGAATCCCGCCCCGCCGGGGTCCTCGGGACGACTCCCGCGCGCCGGCCGCTGGGGGCCCGTGTCGGGGCGTTCGTCGCACTGACCAAGCCTCGCATCATCGAACTGCTCCTCATGAGCACCGTTCCGGTGATGTTCCTGGCGCAGCGCGGGGTGCCGAACCTGCTGACCGTGCTGGAGGTCGTCATCGGCGGGTACCTCTCCGCCGGTGGCGCCAACTCGCTGAACATGTACGTCGACCGCGACATCGACGCGGTGATGAGCCGCACCGAGCGGCGGCCGCTGGTCACCGGGATGGTCTCGCCGCGCGAGGCCCTGGTCTTCGGGATCACCCTGGGCGTCGTCTCGACGCTCTGGCTCGGCCTGCTGGTCAACTGGCTGGCCTCCGGGCTGGCGTTGGCCGGGTACCTCTTCTACGTCTTCGTGTACACGCTGGGCCTCAAGCGGCGCACCACGCAGAACATCGTCTGGGGCGGCATCGCCGGCTGCATGCCGGTGCTGGTCGGCTGGGCCGCGGTGACCGACTCGCTGGCCTGGGCGCCGGTGGTGCTCTTCCTGGTCATCTTCTTCTGGACCCCGCCGCACTACTACCCGCTCTCGATGAAGGTGCGCGAGGACTACGCGAAGGCCGGCGTGCCGATGCTGCCGGTGACCGCGGGCAACGTGGCGGTGGCCCGGCACATCGTGGCCTACTCCTGGATCATGGTCGCGGTCTCGCTGGCGCTCTGGCCGCTGGACCACACCAGCTGGCTCTACCCGACCGCGGCGGTGGTGCTGGGCGCATTCTGGATCAAGGAGGCGCACGCGCTGCAGGCGCGCGCCAAGGCCGGCGTGGTGGGCGCGAAGCTCAAGGAGATGCGCCTCTTCCACTGGTCCATCACCTACCTGACGCTGCTGATGGTCGTGGTCGCGGTGGACCCGTTCCTGCGGTAGGACCCGCGCGGCAGCTCCGCGACGGCCCCGGTGCGCTCGGCGCGCCGGGGCCGTCGGCGTTTCCGTCGGCGTTTCCGTCGGCGTGCTGGGGCGTCCCGGCCGTGCAGGAGTCCCGGGGTACCGGCCGGTAGCCCGTCCTGTGGCCCGCGGCACACGGCCGCGCCGTCGCAAGTTCCGCTACCCGTGGGTAGCATGCCGTCATGAGCAGCGCAGAGACCTCCGCCCCCGCCGCCCCGGACGCCCGCGCCGAGCGTCGGGCCCAGCGCATCGCCAAGCACCTCACCGCCTTCACCAAGGAGCACGGCGGCAGCGCCGACGGCGTGGTGGAGTACGTGGGCCAGGCGGCCACCCGGATCGTCCTGGTGGGCCAGGACGGCGCCTTCGGCGACCAGGTGGCGCCCAGCTACGCCGTCGGCCGCCGGGCCGCGGAGCTGGCCGGGATCACGCTGCACGACTCCTTCGAGGGCGAGCTCGCCCTGAAGGTGCGCACCGGCTCGTACGAGTGGAAGCGGATGGCGGGCCTCCAGCTCGGCGGCTGACGCCCTCCGGTACGACTGCCGGTACGACAAAGGCCCTGACTCCCCGGTGCGGTGGGAGTCAGGGCCTTTCGGCGTGCGCCTGCGCAGGCGCCGACGAGCTCGGGCGCCGACGAGTTCAGACGGTGACGAGCTCAGACGGTGGCGGCCTGCGGGGCCTCCTGGGCGGGCAGCGCGCCCTGCGGCGCGTCGACGGCGTCCCGCGCCCGCAGCGCCAGCGGGATGCGCAGCGCGGCGATCCAGGTGAGCGAGGCGCCCAGCATGTGCAGCCCGACCAGCAGTTCGGGCGCGTCGGTGAAGTACTGCACGTAGCCGAGCACCGCCTGCGCCATCAGCACCAGGAAGAGCTCGCGGGCCCGGGCCCGGGCCGGCGCCGGTGCCTTGACCGCGGCCAGCGCGAAGATCACGGCCAGCGAGAGGCCGACCGCGGCGAAGGCGAAGTCGGCGTGCAGCTGGGCCAGCCGGTCGTAGCTGATCGGGATCCGCGGCACGTCGCTGGAGTCGCCCGGGTGGTGGCCCGCGCCGGTCACCATGGTCCCGGCCGCCACCAGCCCGCCGGTCACCCCGACCAGCAGCCAGGCCAGCTTGCGCAGCGGCTCGACCACCAGCGGGCGGATCGGGCCGTCGCCCTCCTTGGCCCGCTCCCAGGTCACCACCGCGACCCAGCACAGGGCCAGCGCGGAGAGCATGTGGCAGGCCACCACGTACGGGTTGAGCTTGACCAGCACGGTGATCCCGCCGAGCACGGCGTTGCTCATCACCACCCAGAACTGGGCCCAGCCCAGCCGGCTGAGCGAGCGTCGCCAGGGCTGGGCGCAGCGGGCCGCCAGGATCAGGATCCCGACCACCGCGCAGAGCACGTCGGTCAACGTCCGGTTGGTGAACTCGATGATCCCGTGGAGGCCCATCGCCGGGGTCGGCGTGATGCTGTTTCCGGTGCAGGTCGGCCAGGTCTTGCAGCCGAGCCCGGAACCGGTCAGCCGGACCGCGCCGCCGGTGACCACGATGACGACGCTCATCACCAGTGCGGCCAGCGCGGCCCGCCGGACGAACGCGGCGGACGGGTGCCAGCGCTCGGCCAGCAGGGAGAAGGGGGTACGCACCGATTCATGGTAGGTCGCCCGGTTCCCGATCTTGCGCCCGGGGGCGGCGCGGCGCGCGGGGGCGAAATCCAGCCGTTCGTCGGGGGTCGATCGGGGCTGGTGTGCCGGTAGAGTCCGTCCGAACCCGATGTAGCCGGTCGGTCACTGGCGTTGCCAACGTCCGTGCTGCACAGCCTCCTTCGGAAGGATCACTGGTCATGGCGCGACAAGGGCGGTCAACCGGTCGGACGCTGGTCGCAGCGGCGGCGCTCGCGGTGCTGGGCTCGGCGGCGCTGACCGGCAGCGCGTGGGCGAACATCCCCTCGATCACGGCCACCTGCTCCACGGTCACGGTCGACCTGATCAAGTACGACGCGAGCGCCCAGAACACCGTCACCGTGAAGATCAACGGGGAGACGGTGGTCAACCTCCAGCCGTTCGGGGACAGTTACCACAAGGACTTCCCGGTGGCGGCGCACACCGCTGCGGAGGTCGCCGAGTTGGTCGTCTACACCTCGGCCGACCCCAAGGGCAGTGGCGGCGGCACCGGCTCCTGGACGGCGACCATCCCGGTCTGCCCGACCCCCAGTCCGAGCCCCAGCACCGTCTCGCCCTCGCCCTCGCCGAGTCCCACCACGGCCGCGCCCGCGCCCTCGCCGAGCCCGACCACCGCCGCCCCGTCGCCCTCGCCGAGCCGGACCAGCGCGCGGCCCACGCCCCGGCCCACCACCCCCGCGCCCAGGCCGAGCAGCACCTCGCCCGCGCTCGCCTTCACCGGGGGCGGCAGCTCGGCCGGGCCGATCGCGGCCGCCGGGGCGGGCGTGGTCGTGCTGGGCGGCGGCCTGCTCTACCTGACCCGCCGCCGGCGCGCGCACCGGCACTGACCCGGCACCGACCCGGGCACGCGAAGGGGCGGGGACCGTCACGGGTCCCCGCCCCTTCGGCGTGCCGGCTGCTCCCGGCGGCTACTCCCAGCGGAAGAAGCGCGCCGCCGCGGCCAGCGCGACCACGGCCCAGCCGGCCAGGATGCCGAGGTCCGCCCACGGCACCCCGGCCCCGTTCTGCAGCACCGCGCGCAGCCCGTCGGAGAGCGCACTGATCGGCAGCGCCTCCAGCACCCCGCGCACCGCGCCGGGGAACCTGCTCAGCGGCACGATCACGCCGCCGGCCAGCAGCAGCAGGATGAAGACCAGGTTGGCGGCCGCCAGGGTGGCCTCGGCCTTGAGGGTGCCGGCCATCAGCAGGCCGAGCCCGGAGAAGGCGGCGGTGCCGAGCACCAGCAGGGCGAGCACCGCGAGCACGTTGCCGTGCGGGGACCAGCCGAGCGCGAGCGCGATCACCGAGAGCAGCAGCACCTGGAGCGCCTCGGTGACCAGCACGCAGCCGGTCTTGGCGGTGAGCAGCGCCCAGCGCGGCAGCGGGCTGGCGCCCAGCCGCTTGAGCACGCCGTAGCGGCGCTCGAAGCCGGTGGCGATGGCCTGGCCGGTGAAGGCGGTGGACATCACCGCGAGCGCCAGCAGGCCCGGGGCCAGGAAGTCGACCCGCTTGCCGGGGCCGGTCACCGAGACCACGTCGACGGCGCTGAACAGCACCAGCAGCACGGTCGGGATCACCACGGTGAGCAGCAGCTGTTCGCCGTTGCGCAGCAGCATCTTCGTCTCGAAGGCGGTCTGCGCCAGCAGCATCCGGGCGACCGGGGCGGCGCCCGGCCGCGGCGCGTAGTCGGTGGAGTGGTCGACCGTGCTCATCCGCGCAGCTCCCGTCCGGTCAGTTCGAGGAAGACGTCTTCGAGGCTGCGCCGCTGCACGGTGAGCTTCTCGGGCAGCACGCCGGCCTCGGCGCACCAGGCGGTCACGGTGGCGACCAGCCTGGGGTCCATCGGGGCCTGCACCCGGTAGCGGCCGGGGGCCGGCTCGTCGGCGGCCGCGCCGTCCGGCAGCACCTTGGCGAGCGCGCCGAGGTCGAGCCCGGCCGGGCCCTCGAAGTGCAGGCTGCCCTCGGCGCCGCCGCGGCAGAGCTGCTCGGGGCTGCCCTGGGCGATCACCCGGCCGCGGTCGACGATCGCCACGTCGTCGGCGAGCTGTTCGGCCTCGTCCATGTAGTGGGTGGTGACCACCACGGTGACGCCGTCCCGGCGCAGGTCGCGGATCAGCTCCCAGGTGGCGCGGCGGGCCTGCGGGTCCAGGCCGGCGGTCGGCTCGTCCAGGAAGACCAGCTCGGGGCGGCCGACCACGGCCATGGCGAGCGCGAGGCGCTGCTGCTGGCCGCCGGAGAGCCGGCGGTAGCTGGTGCGGCCGCAGGAGCCCAGGCCGAGCCGCTCGACCAGGGCCGGCACGTCCAGCGGGTGGGCGTGCAGCCTGGCGGTGTGCTCGAGCATCTCGACGGCGCGGGCGCCGGCGTACACGCCACCCGACTGGAGCATCACGCCCACCCGGGGGCGCAGCTCGGCGGCCTGCCGGACCGGGTCGAGGCCGAGCACCCGCACGGTGCCGGCGTCGGGGCGGCGGTAGCCCTCGCAGGTCTCGATGGTGGTGGTCTTGCCGGCGCCGTTGGGGCCGAGCACGGCGGTGACGGTGCCGCGCCGGATGACCAGGTCGAGGCCGTCCACCGCGACCTTGTCGCCGTACCGCTTGACCAGCCCGGCGATCTCGACCGCTGGTTCTGTCTGCATGCCGGGAAGTGTAAGAGCCCCTGCGGCGAAGCCTCAGGTAAGGCTTACCTTCCGTGACCGATCCCACCGCTGAGGCGTGGGTCACCGCTTGTTCGGCCGGAAGCAATTACGCAACAATGGTGTTGTGAAAAACGTGCGCGAGCATCCCCAGCAACCGGAGGCCGAGTCGGCCCCCGGTTCTCCGGTGCCCGCGAACGCGACCGAGGTGCTGCTGGACGGCCACCGCGCCACCCGCGACCGGGTCGCCCGCTCCATCCTGGACCACGGCCCCTCCTCGGCCGCCGACCTGGCCAACCGGCTCGGCCTGACCGCCGCCGCGGTCCGCCGCCACCTGGACGGCCTGGTCGCCGCCGGTCTGGTCGAGTCCCGCGAGCAGCGGGTCTACGGCAGCCGCGGCCGCGGCCGCCCGGCGAAGGTCTTCGCCCTCACCGAGTCCGGCCGGGACGCCTTCTACCAGGCCTACGACCAGCTCGCCGCCGACGCGCTGCGCTGGATCGCGGAGGCCAGCGGCGGCGGCGAGGCCGGTGCGGAGGCGGTCGCCGCCTTCGCCCGGGCCCGGTTCGCCCGCCAGGGCCAGAAGTACCTCGACGCGCTGGAGCAGGCCACGGCCGACCAGCGGACGGAGGCGCTCGCGCAGGCCTTGAGTGCCGACGGGTACGCTGCCACGGTGCGGCGCGTGCCGTCCGCCGCGGCGGCGAAAGCCCCGGCCGGCGCCCAGCTCTGCCAGCACCACTGCCCGGTCGCGCACATCGCCGAGCAGTTCCCCCAGCTCTGCGAGGCGGAGACCGAGGTCTTCTCCCAGCTCCTGGGCACCCACGTGCAACGGCTGGCCACCATCGCCCACGGCGACGGGGTCTGCACCACCTATGTGCCGGCACCCGGTGCCGCACCGTCGCCCCAGCGGGGCACCGGTGCAGCGCCGACTGCCGGTACGACCACCGAAGAAGCACCTGCTACGTCCGCGCGGAGGAACCCCGCATGACTGACACCGTTTCCCACCCGGAGCTCGAGGGTCTGGGCACCTACGAGTACGGCTGGTCGGACCCCGACGCGGCCGGCTCGGTGGCCAAGCGCGGCCTGAGCGAGGAGGTCGTCCGCGACATCTCGGGCAAGAAGTCCGAGGACGAGTGGATGCTCAACCTGCGCCTCAAGGGCCTGAAGCTGTTCGAGAAGAAGCCCATGCCGACCTGGGGCTCGGACCTCACCGGCATCGACTTCGACAACATCAAGTACTTCGTGCGCTCGACCGAGAAGCAGGCGGAGTCCTGGGAGGACCTGCCCGCCGACATCAAGGCGACCTACGACAAGCTCGGCATCCCGGAGGCGGAGAAGCAGCGCCTGGTCGCCGGTGTCGCCGCGCAGTACGAGTCCGAGGTCGTCTACCACCAGATCCGCGAGGACCTGGAGCAGCAGGGCGTGATCTTCCTCGACACGGACACCGCGCTCAAGGAGCACCCGGAGCTGTTCCACGAGTACTTCGGCACCGTGATCCCGGCCGGCGACAACAAGTTCGCCGCGCTGAACACCGCGGTCTGGTCCGGCGGCTCGTTCATCTACGTGCCGAAGGGCGTGCGCGTCGACATCCCGCTGCAGGCCTACTTCCGGATCAACACCGAGAACATGGGCCAGTTCGAGCGGACGCTGATCATCGTCGACGAGGACGCCTACGTCCACTACGTCGAGGGCTGCACCGCGCCGATCTACTCCTCGGACTCGCTGCACAGCGCCGTGGTCGAGATCATCGTCAAGAAGGGCGGCCGCTGCCGCTACACGACGATCCAGAACTGGTCGAACAACGTCTACAACCTGGTGACCAAGCGCGCCGTGGCCTACGAGGGCGCCACCATGGAGTGGATCGACGGCAACATCGGTTCCAAGGTCACCATGAAGTACCCGGCCGTCTACCTGATGGGCGAGCACGCCAAGGGCGAGACCCTGTCGATCGCCTTCGCGGGCGAGGGCCAGCACCAGGACGCCGGCGCCAAGATGGTGCACATGGCGCCGAACACCTCCTCCAACATCGTCTCCAAGTCGGTGGCGCGCGGTGGCGGTCGCACCTCCTACCGCGGTCTGATCGAGATCGGCGAGGGCTCCAAGGGTGCCAAGTCCAACGTGCTCTGCGACGCGCTGCTGGTGGACACGATCTCCCGCTCGGACACCTACCCCTACGTGGACGTCCGCGAGGACGACGTGTCGATGGGCCACGAGGCGACCGTCTCCAAGGTCAGCGAGGACCAGCTCTTCTACCTGATGAGCCGCGGCATGACCGAGTTCGAGGCGATGGCGATGATCGTCCGCGGCTTCGTCGAGCCGATCGCGCGCGAGCTGCCGATGGAGTACGCGCTGGAGCTCAACCGGCTGATCGAGCTGCAGATGGAGGGTTCCGTCGGCTGACCTCCAGTCAGTCACCGGATCCCACCGACACTTTGAGGAAGAGAGCAACACGAACAGCCATGGCTGACGTTCAGAACACTCCCGGGTCGACCACTGCGGGGTCGATCGAGGTCGGTACCGCCGGTGCCGGCGCCCAGCTGGCCGGTCCCGGTACCGGTCGCGACTCCGTGCGGCAGCCGATCGACGCCCGGGTCGCGGTCGAGCCCTCGTTCGACGTGAACGACTTCCCGGTGCCGACCGGCCGCGAGGAGGACTGGCGGTTCACCCCGCTGCACCGCCTGGCCGGGCTGCACGACGGCACGGCCGTCAAGGCCGCCGCTGGTGAGGACAAGGTCGAGTTCTCGCTGCCGGACGGCGTCACCGCCGACCTGGTCGGCCGCGACGACGAGCGGATCGGCAGGGCCGGCAAGCCGGTCGACCGGGTCGCCGCGCAGGCGTTCAGCGCCTTCGAGCAGGCGCTGGTGGTCACCGTCCCCAAGGACGCGGTGCTCACCGAGCCGGTCAGGATCGACGTGCACGGCGAGGGCGGCGTCCGCTTCGCCCACGTGGTGATCGACGTCAAGCCGTTCGCCGAGGCGGTCGTGGTGCTCAGCCACACCGGCAGCGGCACCCGGGCCGCCAACGTCGAGCTGCAGGTCGGCGACGGCGCCAAGCTGACCTTCGTCTCGGTCCAGGACTGGGAGCGCGACGCGGTGCACGCCGCCCAGCACACCGCGCTGGTCGGCCGGGACGCCTCGCTCAAGTCGGTCGTGGTGACCTTCGGCGGCGACCTGGTCCGGATCCACCCGCGGGTCACCTACGCGGCCACCGGCGGCGAGGCCGAGCTCTTCGGCCTCTACTTCGCCGACGCCGGCCAGCACCTGGAGCACCGCCTCCAGATCGACCACGACACCCCGCACTGCCGCTCCAACGTGGTCTACAAGGGCGCGCTGCAGGGCCAGGACGCGCACGCGGTCTGGGTCGGCGACGTGCTGATCCGCGCGGCCGCCGAGGGCACCGACACCTACGAGCACAACCGCAACCTGGTGCTCACCGACGGCGCCCGGGTCGACTCGATCCCGAACCTGGAGATCGAGACCGGCGAGATCGTCGGCGCCGGCCACGCCTCGGCCACCGGTCGCTTCGACGACGAGCAGCTCTTCTACCTGCAGGCCCGCGGCATCCCGGAGGAGGAGGCCCGCCGCCTGGTGGTGCGCGGCTTCTTCGCCGAGCTGGTCCAGCAGATCGGCGTGGCCGAGATCCACGACCACCTGATGGAGAAGATCGAGTCCGAGCTGGCGGGCGTCGCATGAGCGAGTTCAAGCGCGTCTGTTCGCTGAGCGAGCTGGGCGAGGACACGCCCAAGCGGATCGAGCTCGGCAGCGGCCTGGCGATCTCCGTCGTGCGCACCGAGGGCGAGGTGTTCGCGATCAACGACATCTGCTCGCACGCGAACGTCTCGCTCTCCGAGGGCGAGGTGGAGGACTGCCGGATCGAGTGCTGGCTGCACGGCTCCACCTTCGACCTGCGCACCGGCAAGCCCTCCGGACTGCCCGCCACCCGGCCGGTCCCCGTTTACCCCGTCAAGATCGAAGGGGACGACGTGCTCGTCTCCGTCACCCAGGAGTCCTGAGCACCATGGCTACCCTTGAAATCCGTGACCTGCACGTCTCCGTCGATGCGGAGAACGGCCCGCGCGAGATCCTCCGCGGTGTCGACCTGACCGTGAAGCAGGGCGAGACCCACGCCATCATGGGCCCCAACGGCTCCGGCAAGTCGACCCTGGCGTACTCGCTGGCCGGCCACCCGAAGTACACCGTCACCGGTGGCGAGGTGCTGCTGGACGGCGAGGACGTGCTGGCCATGTCGGTGGACGAGCGCGCCCGCGCCGGCGTCTTCCTGGCCATGCAGTACCCGGTCGAGGTCCCCGGCGTCTCGGTCTCCAACTTCCTGCGCACCGCCGCCACCGCGGTCCGCGGCGAGGCCCCCAAGCTGCGCACCTGGGTGAAGGAGGTCAAGGAGGCCATGGCGGCGCTCCAGATGGACCCGGCCTTCGCCGAGCGCAACGTCAACGAGGGCTTCTCCGGCGGTGAGAAGAAGCGGCACGAGATCCTCCAGCTGGAGCTGCTCAAGCCGAAGATCGCGATCCTCGACGAGACCGACTCCGGCCTGGACGTCGACGCGCTGCGGATCGTCTCCGAGGGCATCAACCGGGTCCGCTCGACCGGCGAGGTCGGCACCCTGCTGGTGACCCACTACACCCGCATCCTGCGCTACATCCAGCCCGACTACGTGCACGTCTTCGCCGCCGGTCGGATCGTCGAGTCCGGCGGTGCCGAGCTGGCCGACAAGCTGGAGAACGAGGGCTACGAGGCTTACGTGAAGGGCGGCGCTTCCGAGTGACAACCATTCATCCCGGCTCGACGCTGACGGGGCTGCTCGACACCGACGCCATCCGCAAGGACTTCCCGGTGCTGCAGCGGCTGCTGCACGACGGCAAGCCGCTGGTCTACCTGGACAACGCGGCCACCTCGCAGAAGCCCCGCCAGGTGCTCGACGCACTCTCCGCCTACTACGAGCGGCACAACGCCAACGTGCACCGCGGCGTGCACGTGCTGGCGGAGGAGGCCACGGCGCTGTACGAGGGCGCCCGCGACAAGGTCGCGGCGTTCGTCAACGCGCCGAGCCGGGACGAGGTGATCTTCACCAAGAACGCCTCGGAGTCGCTCAACCTGGTCGCCAACATGCTCGGCTGGGCCGACGAGCCGTACCGCGTGGACGCGGACTCGGAGATCGTCATCACCGAGATGGAGCACCACTCCAACATCGTTCCGTGGCAGCTGCTCTCGCAGCGCACCGGCGCGAAGCTGAAGTGGTTCGGGCTGACCGACGAGGGCCGGCTGGACCTGTCGAACATCGACCAGCTGATCACCGAGAAGACCAAGGTGGTCTCCTTCACCCTGGTCTCCAACCTGCTGGGCACCGTCAACCCGGTCGAGGCGATCGTCCGCCGCGCCCAGGACGTCGGCGCGCTGGTGCTGATCGACGCCTCCCAGGCCGCCCCGCACATGGTGCTGGACGTGCAGGCGCTGGAGGCCGACTTCGTCGCCTTCACCGGCCACAAGATGCTCGCCCCCACCGGGATCGGCGTGCTCTGGGGCCGGCAGGAGCTGCTGGAGGACCTGCCGCCGTTCCTCGGCGGCGGCGAGATGATCGAGACCGTCACCATGGGCTCGTCCACCTACGCCCCGGCGCCGCACAAGTTCGAGGCCGGCACCCCGCCGATCGCCCAGGCGGTCGGGCTGGGTGCGGCGATCGACTACCTGTCCAACGTGGGCATGGAGCGGATCGCCGCGCACGAGCACGCGATCACCGAGTACGCGGTGAACCGCCTGCAGGAGGTGCCCGACCTGCGGATCATCGGCCCGCGCACGGCCGTGGACCGCGGTGCCGCGATCTCCTTCGTGCTGGGCGACATCCACCCGCACGACGTCGGCCAGGTGCTGGACGAGCAGGGCATCGCGGTCCGGGTCGGCCACCACTGCGCCCGCCCCGTCTGCCTGCGGTACGGAATTCCGGCGACCACCCGGGCGTCGTTCTACCTGTACTCGACGCCGGGCGAGGTCGACCTGCTGATCGACGGGCTGCACCACGTCCGCAACTTCTTCGGCTGAGGGGTGACGGCGCCATGAAGCTCGACTCCATGTACCAGGAGATCATCCTGGACCACTACCGCAACCCGCACGGCAAGGGTCTGCGGGACGGCGACGCCGAGGTGCACCACGTCAACCCGACCTGCGGGGACGAGATCACCCTGCGGGTGCGGCTGGACGGTGCGCTGGTCGCCGACGTCTCCTACGAGTCGCAGGGCTGCTCGATCAGCCAGGCCAGCGCCTCGGTGCTGAACGACCTGGTGGTCGGCAAGCCGGTCGGGGAGGCCCAGCGGATCCAGGAGGCCTTCCTGGAACTGATGCAGAGCAAGGGCCAGGGCGAGGGCGACGAGGAGGTGCTGGAGGACGCGGTCGCGTTCGCCGGCGTCTCCAAGTACCCGGCCCGGGTCAAGTGCGCGCTGCTCAGCTGGATGGCCTGGAAGGACGCCACCGCCAAGGCGCTGGCCGAGCAGCCGGCCGTCTCCAACTAATCGACGAGGACCGAGAGCATGAGTGAGACCGAGGCCGGCACCCCGGCCCCCGAAACCCCCGCCGAGGCGGCAGCCGAGGGCCCGATGGCCATCGTCGGCACCACCGCAGGCACCGTCTCCGTCGAGGACCTCACCGAGGCCCTGATGGACGTCGTCGACCCCGAGCTCGGCATCGACGTGGTCAACCTGGGCCTGATCTACGGCATCCACATCGACGAGGGCGACGTCGCCACCATCGACATGACCCTCACCTCGGCGGCCTGCCCGCTGACCGACGTGATCGAGGACCAGGCCAAGACCGCCACCGACGGCCTGGTCAAGGACCTGCGGATCAACTGGGTCTGGATGCCGCCGTGGGGCCCCGACAAGATCACCGACGACGGCCGCGAGCAGCTCCGCGCGCTGGGCTTCAACGTCTGAGCGTCCTCCGCCGTCAACACCACTGCCGCGTGCCTCGCCCCTTCGGGGGAATGAGTCACGCGGCAGTGGTATATCTGCCTACCCTGGGTAAGGCTGGGTCCGCGAGCGTGGAGGGAGTACCGAGGTGTCCGTAGCTGCGATCGCGCATTTTCATTACACGCTGCCCGATTCCCCGTACGCGATGTGGGTGCGGGGCGAGCTGGCCGATCATCTGCACCTGCCGAAGAACATGCGGGTGGAGGTGATCGGGGGGGAGATCGTCGTGTCGCCTGCGCCTGTCTTCGAGCACGCCGGGATCATCGCCACCATCCAGCGGGTGATCGACGTCCGGGGCGTCACCGACCCGGAGTTCCCGTGGCGGACCATGCAGAACCTCGGCCTCGACGTAGTCGAGTTCGGCGACGGTTACATTCCTGATCTGCAGGTCTTCCACGTGGACACGGAACGCCAGGCCTGGTCCGAACGCCCTGCGTTCCTCGTGCCCCACCAGGTCGAGCTGGTCGTCGAGGTCACCTCGAAGTCGAACGCGAACAACGACCGCGTACCGGTGGCCGGCCGGCGCGCGACCAGCACCAAGTGGAACGGCTACGCCCGCGCCGGTATCGGCCACTACCTGCTCGTCGACCGGGACCCCAAGCAAGCCTGCATCACCCTGTACGGCAACCCCGACCGCTTCGCCGGGCGCTACGAGGAACTCCTGAGCTGGAAGTTCGGGGAGCCGGTGCGGCTGCCCGAACCGTTCGGGTTCGAGTTCCGCACCGACCTGTGGCGCCCCTGGGAGGACTGAATCCCCGCTACGCCCGCTTCAGCACGGCGGCGGCCAGGCCCAGGCAGGCCGTTGCCGCGACGACGGCGAAGCCGCTGACGGCCGGGAGGAGGCCGTAGTGCTGGGAGAGGGCGCCGACCGAGACGATGGGCAGGGAGCTGCCGAGGTAGACGATCACCCACAGGGTGCTCATCTCGCTGCCGCGCCGGGCCGGGTCCATGGCGGCGACCGCGGAGGTGAAGAGCGAGCGGAAGGCGATCCCCTGGCAGGTGCCGCCGAGCACGCTGCCGAGGAAGAGCAGGGCCGCGACGTGGGCGTACTCGGCGGTGACCACCAGGCCGAGGCCGAGGGCCAGGCCGGTCATGCCGAGGGCGATGATCCGGCGGTTCGCGGTGGGCGGGATCAGCAGCTGGGCGGCCGCGGAGGAGCCGAGCAGCAGCGCGGCGACCACGGCGCCGACCATCCGGTCGTGGGTGTGCAGCAGGCCGGCGGAGAAGGCGGGGGCCAGGCTCAGGTAGACGCCGAAGACCGCGTACGAGACGAAGCCGGCGCCGGAGGCGAGCAGGAAGACCCGGCGTCCGGCGGCCGGCACGGTCAGCTTGCGCGGGCGCAGGTGCAGCGCGGTGGTGATCCGCGGCGGCGTCCCGTGCGGGCGGCGGGCGCCGGGCATCCGGGGGTGCACCAGGGCCAGCGGCACGCAGAGCACCAGCAGGGCCACCGCGTGCACCAGGAACGGGGTGAGCAGCGGGTGCGCGCCGCCGGCCAGTGAGGCGCCGACCACCGGGCCGAGGGCCACGCCGCCGGCCGAGCAGGCCAGGGTGAGCTTGGCGGCCAGGGTCGGGTGGTCGGGCAGCAGGTCGCCGAGGGCGGCACCGGCGGCGCCCGTGGCCAGCGCCACGGCGATGCCCTGCACGGCCCGGCCGGCGGCCAGCTGGCCGAAGGAGTTCGCGGTGGCGAAGATCGCGTCGCCGCTGGCGGCCAGGCCGACCGCGGGCAGGATCAGCGCGCGGCGGCCGACCAGGTCGGACCAGTGCCCGGCCGCGGCCAGCGTCGGGACCAGCGCGAAGACGTAGACGGTGAAGAGCAGCGTGGTGTCGAAGGCGCTCAGGCCCAGGCGCTGCTGCAACAGGGGGTAGACCGGGGTGGCCAGGTTGGCCCCGATCAGCAGCAGGAGCAGGGCGGCGGAGCAGAGTCCGACGCGGATGCCGCGCAGCGCGTTCCAGCGGCTGACGGCGGCGAGCTGGAGCTGGGCCCGGGGGGCGAGCTCCAGGGGGAGCAGGGCCTCCGAGAGCCGGGTGCCGGACGGCGCGGTGCGCAGGCCGGTGCCGGCAGGGGAGAGGTCCGCCATGGCAGGGGTCTCCTGTGGCCGGGCGCCACCGCGGGCCGGCCGGGGGCCGGCTCGCCCGTCCGGTGGCGCTGTGGTGGTGGCCGTGGGTGCGGGAGGACCGTGGTGGAGCGGGTGTGTGAGCTGAAGGGGTGGGCGTCTTTGCCCAGGCGTGACCGCGGGCGGGGTGTGCACGGGGTCAGTAGAAGGATACGGGGTGGTGTGAAACCGGCGTGCCCGGGTGGCGCGCGCCCCCCACAGGACGGGCGCCGCCGCCGGGTCGGCCGATACGCTGATCGCAGTGCAGGACCGATCCTCACCAGGAACTCTCACGAGGAGCTCGCGCTCGATGGCCGGACGACGCCGCAAGAACCCTGACCACCCTCAGGCCGGGCCGGACGCGGTGCCCGGCAGCGAGAGCCTGCTGCCCGCGGACTTCGAGCTGGCCGACCTCTACGGCGCCCATGGCTCGGAGGAGGAGGACCTGGACGATCTGTCGATCATGGTCCCCCCGGTCCGGCTGCTGCCCGAGGGCGAGCTGGCCGCGGCCGCGCTGGCCGTGCCGCTGATCGAGCGCGCGGTCCGGCTCGCGAGATGGAGCGCTCCCGCCCGCCCGGTCGACGAGCTGGGCGACCTGCTGGAGGCGGACCGGGAGACCGCCGCCCGGTTCCTCGGGCTGGCCCCGGAGAGCGGCGAGGTCTCCGAGGAGGCGGTGCTGGAGGCGATGCGGGCCTGGTCGCTGGCCGGCGACCTGGAGCTGGTGCTGGTCGCGCACGACGCGGACGGCAACCGGCTGGCCGGGCCGAGCGAGGAGCTGGCCCCGGTGGAGGCCGGCGACCCGGAGTCGGTGCTGGAGCTGTGGCTCTCGGCCGCCGACGTGATCGTCGAGCTGGCCGCCGAGATCGAGCCGCTGGACGCCGAGCCGGACGCCGGCGAGCAGGCCGACGACGACCGGGCCGAGGAGCTGCTGGCCCAGTACGAGGAGGTCCAGGAGGAGGCGGCCGAGCTGCTCGACGAGGCGCTCCAGGTGCTCTACGAGGCCACCGCCTTCGCCGAGCCGGGCCAGGAGACGGTGCCGCTCGGGGTGCTGGCCGCGCTGCTGGTGGTGCCGGAGGGCGAGGAGCCGGACGAGGAGATGCTCGGCGACATCACCGACGTGATGGTGGCACTCGACCCGATGCTGACCGACCTGGCCGAGATCGGCCTGCTGGAGTACCACCCGATCGACCCCGAGCTGTTCGACGAGGAGGAGCCCGCCGACGACGCGGCGGGCACCGCCGGCAGCGTCGAGCCCGGCGCCGAGGACCGCCCGCTGGACGAGGCGGAGGCGGCCCGGTTCGGCCTGGTCAGGCTCACCCCGCTCGGCCAGTACGGGATCCGCCAGTGGCTGCTGGACGAGGGCTACGACGCGCCGCTGGTCGGCGAGCTGGCCGGCGGCACCGCCGCCGAACTGCTCCAGGGCATCGCCGACTCCGCCAACGTGCTGCCCGAGCAGGAGATCCGGGTCTGGCTGGTCGACCGGGAGCCGGCCGCCGCCGCCCGCGAGGTGCTGGCGGCCGCCCGCGGTGCCGACGAGCGGGCGCCGCTGCGCCGGATGCTGGCCCAGCTGGCGCTGGCCGAGCTGGGCGAGGCGGCCGAGCCGGTGGCCCGCGAGGTGCTGGACGACCCGGAGCTGGGCGGCGGCGCGCGGGCCTGGCTGGTCTCCCGCGGCGCGGCGGACGTGCCCGCGCCGAGCCGTCCGATGGTGCTGTGGACCACGGTGGACACCTTCGCCGCCCAGCTGCTGGACAGCGAGGGCGACGCCGAGGCGCTGCGCGAGCTGATCGCCGGGATGCCGGTGACCGAGGACCCGGCCGGTTTCTTCGGCGAGCTGTGGCGGGTCGAGCACCACCACACGGCGCGGGTGCTGGAGGCGGTCGGCGAGCTGCACCCGGACCGGCAGGTGGCCAAGGAGGCCCGCAAGGCGGCGTTCAAGGCGCGCTCGAAGCAGGGGTGACGCCCGGGGCCGGGGTGACGCTCCGACCGGGGTGACGCCCGGTCCCCGGTCCCCGGCGTCAGGCGGCGGTCGCCCGCAGGTGGCGCAGCAGCCCGCGGCGCCCGGAGCGCATCATCAGCGCGTGGTTGGCCAGGAAGAACGGACGGCCCGGCAGTGCGAGGCGGCGCATCAGCGCGGTGCCGCCGCGCACCTCCTCCTCGAACACCGCCAGGGTGGCGGGGCCGCCGTCCGGCCCGCGGCCGTCGGGCGTGACGGTCCAGCGGGACCAGCCGGCCAGGTCGCCGGTCAGCTCGGCCTCCAGCACCCCGCCGAGCCGGTCGGGGTGCTCCTCCTGGCGCCGCTCCCGGGCGGTGAGCACCAGGTCGTAGGGGAGCAGCGAGCGGATCCGCAGCCGGCCGCGCTGCCCGTCGAGCTGCTGGACCTGGCGCACCTCGGGCCACCAGTCCGGGTAGCGCTCGACGTCCCGCAGCACCCGGTAGACCACCTCCGGTGCCGCAGGCAGCCGCCAGCTGCTGACCAGGTGGTAGTGGTTGAAGTCCATCACGGGCGGGCTCCCTGCCGTTTCGCCGGGTGGGCAGCGGCACCCGACAACATACGGTGGATCGGCGTTGCGCCGCGGCCCAACCGGGTATCTGCCCACCGTACGAGGGAAGCTGATGGCCCGGCAGGTCACGCCCACGTATCGTGGGCGAACGCGGTCCACCGGCCGGGCGGCTGCCATCTCCTGGGTCGTCGGCGGTCCGCGACCAGAACGACGGCGAGCCCGGGGGTGCGGCGAAGGTGACGATCAGCAGCGGGAGCTGGACCGCGGACCCGGACGACGCAGCAGCGGTGCCGCTCGGTCCCGGTCCCGGGGCCTGCGAGGGCGTGGTCGACGGCGAGGGCCTGGCCGACGAGGAGTACTACACGCAGCAGGAGCAACACGTCCGGCGGGTCTTCACGGCGCTCGACTTCCCGGTCTACGGGGTGGACCGGGCCGGGCGCGGGGTGCGCGGGGCGGCGCCGGTGGTCGGGGACGCGGCCGGTGTCGCCGCCGCCGACAGCGACGCGATGAGCGGCTACGAGGCGCGTGGCGGCGAGACCGTCTGGGTGGAGCTGCGCTCCGGTGACTGGACCTCGCTGGAGGGCCCCTACGTCACCGTCCGCACCTACCAGCCGGGGGTGGAGCGCTACCTGCCGCTGCCCGAGCCGGAGGAGCTGGTCGAGCGGGAGCGGGACCGGGTCTACGAGCAACTCGGCATCGACGAGGGCGACAGCCCCGGCCGGGTCCGCGCGCTGCGCGAGTGGATCGGCGTGGAGGGCGAGCCGATCGCGGTGCAGATCCACGAGGAGAGCGGGGCCGGCACCGGGATCGCGGCCCGGGCCCGCTCGGTGTGGGCCGGGCGGCTGCTGCTGAACGGTTCGGTGGTGCTGGTCTGCGGCCGTGGGATCGGGCCGGCCGACATCGTGCTGGACCGGCTGGACACCAGGGACCACGAGCGGTTCGCCACCGGGCGCACCGAGCTGCTGCGGGAGGTGTCCGCGCGCCGCCGGCAGCGGCTGGACCGGGCGCAGCGCGGCAACCTGGCGCTCACCGGCCTGGACGCGCACCGGGCGCTGCTGGAGTTCAGCGTGGAGCGGGCGCTGGCCCACCGGGCGCACCGGCTCTCCCGCGGCCACGCCCGGATGCCGCGCCGGCTGCGGGTCTCCGAGCCCCCGGAGCAGTGGGAGGCCGCGGTGCGCCAGCAGATGCACTTCGCCTCGGAGAGCCGTCAGGAGGCCAGCACCGCGGTCGGCTCGATGGTCGGTCACCTGCTGCTGCTGGCCGAGCGGACGGACTGGCTGGTCGGCGGGGTGGACGGCGGCGTGTCCGGGCGGGCCGCGCTGGAGGAGGTGATCCGCTACACCGCGTTCGCCAGCCAGGTGCCGAGCCTGCCGGCCCAGCGTGCCTGGGAGGACCTGACCCGCAAGCGCAACCTCGCGGCGGCCGAGATCACGCTCGCCGAGCAGAGCTGGCTCACCGCCTGGGAGCAGTGGCGCCGGGAGCGGACGCGCTGAACCAGCCGGCTGCGGCCGCTCGGATGGCACCCCCCGGTCCGCCTCCGCTCAGTGCAGCTCCTCCGGTGGCAGCCGCAGCTGGAGCATCGCCAGCAGCCGCTGCTGCGGCTGGGTGAGGTCGATCCCGGTCAGCTGCTCGGCCCGGCGCACCCGGTAGCGCAGCGTGTTGGGGTGGATGTGCAGGGACTGCGCCGCCACCCGCACCTCGCCCAGCGCGTCCAGCCAGGCCAGCACCGACTCGGCCAGCCTGGTGCCGTGCCGGGTGTCGTACTCGGTGAGCGCCGCCAGCCGCGGGTCGCGCAGCGCCGGGCGCTCCTGGAGCAGCGCGAGCACCTCGCTGAGCAGCACCTCGGCCTGCACGTCGATCAGCGCGGCGACCTCGGGGACCACGCCGCCGCGGCCCATCGCGTCCAGGATCCGGTCGGCCTGGGCCCGGGAGGCCGGGACCTGGGCGAGTCCCGGCACGGTGCTGCCGATCGCGGCCCGCAGCTCCACGCCCAGGTGGTCGCGGGCGGCGCCGACCACCTCGGCCGCCCAGTCGCGGACGGTGGCCATCGGCAGGTTGGCCGGCAGCTCGGGCAGCAGCACGTAGACCCGGGTGTCGATCGGCGCGAGCAGCGCGCTGCGGTGCCGGGCGGCGGTGTGCACCGAGATCAGGCCGGTCACCTCGGTGCGGCTCAGGTCGGCACCGACGGCGGCGTACGCGAGCACGGTGGCCGGGCGGTGCGGGTGCAGGCCGAGGTGGGTGGCCAGTGACTGCGGCCCGGTGCTGCCCTCCAGCAGGCCGGTGAGCAGGGTCTGGGTCAGCCGCACGTCGGCCGAGACCTCGCGGCGGCGGCGCACCAGCTGGGCCGCGGCCACCCGGGCGGCGCCGACCAGCGCCTGTTCGGCCTGCTCGGTCAGCGGCTGGGAGCCCTCCTGGACCCAGATGGTGCCGAGCGGCTGGGCACCGGCCCGGATGCCGATCGCCAGCCGCCGGCGCAGCCCGAGTTCGGGGTGCGGCTCGACCGCGATCACGCTGTCCGAGGTGCGCAGGTGCTGGAAGATGCCCCACTCGCGGAGCTTGGACAGGTACGGCTCGGGCCCCTGCCAGCCGAGGATGGAGAGCCGGCGCAGGTCGTCCACCTCGTCCGAGTCGGCGGACCGGGAGTAGGCGAGGACCCGGCTGGAGGTGTCCTCGATGGAGACGATGCCGCCGGTCAGCACCGCGGTGGTCTGGGCGAGCGAGAAGAGGTCGCCGGCGCTGTGCTCGGTGGCCTCGGGGGCGTCGGCGCCGCCGAGCACCGCGCGGGCCAGGGCGTCCAGGTGCTCCCAGCGGGTCTCGCTGCGCACCGAGAGCAGGGCCACCCCGGCCTCGGTGGCGGCCTCGCGCAGCGCGTCGGCCTGGCCGGGGGCGTCCAGCTTGACCGCGACGGCGGCCGCCCCGGCCCGCCCCGCGGCGCGCAGCGCGGGCAGTGCGGCCCGGCCGCGGGCGCCGATGGCGAGGACCAGCTCGCCGGGGTTGGCGGTGGCCGGGTCCTCGGGGTCGAGGATGGCCACGTCGCGCACCGGGACCTCGAGCCCGGCCGGGGCGGCCTGCAGCTCGACCAACGGCTCGCCGAGCGACATCAGCAGCCGGCGCAGCGGGAGGCCCGCCTGGGGGGCGGGCGGGGGAAGCGGCGGAGTGCTCATCGCTTTCCCTTCATCCGCTCGGACAATGCCGTACGGATGACTTTAGCCGCCTGGCCAACCATGTGGGCCTGGTGCGCGCCTTAACGTTCCTTCATGGCCCGCGTGTGACCCCCGCACTGGCCCACCCCCCACGACTCGAAGGAGAGCGCGCGCTCATGGATGCTGTGACCCAGGTCCCCGCGCCGGTGAACGAGCCGGTCCACAGCTACGCCCCCGGGACCCCCGAACGGGCCCGTCTGGAGGCCAAGCTGAAGGAGCTGGGGGGCCAGGAGCCCGTCCAGCTGACCATGACGATCAACGGTGAGCGCCGGATGGGCGGCGGCACCGAGATCCACGTCGTCCAGCCGCACAACCACGCGGCTCGGCTCGGCACCCTGCGCAACGCCACCCAGGACGACGCGCGGGACGCCATCGACACTGCCCTGGCGGCCGCTCCCGCCTGGCAGGCGCTCTCCTTCGACTCGCGCGCCGCGATCTTCCTGCGCGCCGCCGACCTGCTGGCCGGCCCGTGGCGCGAGACCATGGCCGCCGCCACCATGCTCGGCCAGTCCAAGACCGCCCAGCAGGCGGAGATCGACACCCCCTGCGAGCTGGTCGACTTCCTGCGCTTCAACGTGCACTTCGCCCGGCAGATCATCGCCGAGCAGCCGATCTCCTCGCCCGGCGTGTGGAACCGCACCGACCACCGTCCGCTCGAGGGCTTCGTCTACGCGATCACTCCGTTCAACTTCACCGCCATCGCGGGCAACCTGCCCACCGCCCCGGCGCTGATGGGCAACGTGGTGCTCTGGAAGCCGTCGCCGACCCAGCAGTTCTCCGCGCACCTGCTGATGCAGCTGCTGGAGGAGGCCGGCCTGCCCAAGGGCGTCATCAACATGGTGACCGGTGACGGCCTGGACGTCTCCGCGGTGGCGCTGAAGCACCCGGCGCTGGCCGGCATCCACTTCACCGGCTCCACCAAGACCTTCCAGCACCTGTGGCGCGAGGTCGGCAACAACATCGCCGGCTACCGCAGCTACCCGCGGATCGTCGGCGAGACCGGCGGCAAGGACTTCCTGGTCGCCCACCCGTCGGCCGACCCGAAGATCCTGAAGACCGCGATGACCCGCGGCGCCTTCGAGTTCCAGGGCCAGAAGTGCTCGGCGCTCTCCCGCGCCTACGTCCCCGCCTCCCTCTGGGCCGGCCTGAAGGACGAGTTCCAGGCCGAGGTCGAGGGCCTGACCATGGGCGACGTCACCGACCTGGCGAACTTCATGAGCGCCGTGATCGACGACCGCGCCTTCGCCAAGAACAAGGCCGCGATCGACCGCGCCCAGGCCGACCCGACGGTCGAGGTGCTGGCCGGCGGGACCTACGACGACTCGGTGGGCTACTTCGTCCGCCCGACCGTGCTGGTCTGCCAGGACCCGGCCGGCGAGTACTTCCGCGAGGAGTACTTCGGCCCGATCCTCGCCGTGCACGTCTACCAGGACGAGGACTACGACGCGATGCTGGCGCAGATGGAGTCGGTCTCGGCCTACGGCCTGACCGGTTCGATCATCGCCCAGGACCGCGCCGCCGCCCAGGACGCGATGCACAAGCTGCGCTTCGCGGCCGGCAACTTCTACATCAACGACAAGCCGACCGGCGCCGTGGTGGGCCAGCAGCCCTTCGGTGGCGGCCGCGCCTCCGGGACCAACGACAAGGCCGGCGCCGCGCAGAACCTGCTGCGCTGGACCTCGGCCCGCTCCATCAAGGAGACCTTCGTCCCGCCGACGGACTACCGCTACCCGCACCAGGGCTGACGGCCGCACGTCACCGGGGGCGGCGGCCCACCCGCACCGCCAGCCCCCACCCCTTTCCTCGAGGGGTTCCCCCGGGCGCACCCGCCGCCCGGGCCTTCCTGCCTCCCCCACACCTGTGATCCAGGAGTCCCGATGCTCCGTTCCGCCCTCCTCGCCGCCTCGCGCTCCCCGCAGGTGCGCACCATGGTCGAGAAGTTCCCGCCGACCCACGCGATAGTCGAGCGCTTCGTCGCCGGCGAGCTGCTCGACCAGGGCATCACCGCCACCGACGACCTGGTCGCCACCGGTCGCAAGGTGACCCTCGACCACCTGGGCGAGGACACCAAGGACGCTGGCCAGGCCGCCGGCACCGCCGAGGCCTACGAGCACCTGCTCAAGGCGCTGAAGGAGACCGGGCTGGCGGCCGACGCCGAGGTCTCGGTCAAGCTCTCCGCGGTCGGCCAGTTCCTGCCGGTGGACGGCGAGAAGATCGCGCTGGAGAACGCCCGGCGGATCTGCGAGGCGGCCCGGGACGCGGGCACCACGGTCACCCTGGACATGGAGGACCACACCACCACCGACTCCACCCTGGGGATCGCCCGCGAGCTGCGCGCCGACTTCCCGTGGCTGGGCGTCGTGCTGCAGGCCTACCTGCGCCGCACCGAGGCGGACTGCAAGGACTTCTCCGGCCCCGGCTCCCGGGTCCGGATCTGCAAGGGCGCCTACAAGGAGCCCGAGTCGGTCGCCTTCCAGGGCAAGCGCGAGGTGGACCTGGCCTACGTGCGGGCGCTGAAGATCCTGATGGCGGGCGAGGGCTACCCGATGGTCGCCTCGCACGACCCCAACATGATCAAGATCGCCGGCCAGCTGGCCGAGTGGAACGGGCGCACCCGCGACAGCTTCGAGTACCAGATGCTCTTCGGCATCCGCCCCGAGGAGCAGCTGCGGCTCGCCGAGGCCGGCAACACCATGCGGGTCTACCTGCCGTATGGGCAGGAGTGGTATGGGTACTTCATGCGCCGCCTGGCGGAGCGTCCGGCCAACCTGACGTTCTTCCTGCGCGCGATGGCGACCCGGGGCTGACGCCCGGGGGTTCCGACCTGCGGCCCGCATCCCGGATTCCGGGGTGCGGGCCGGCGGCGTTCCCGGGCGGCGGCTGGGCCGCGGGCGTTCCCGGTCGGTGGCTGGGCCGGCGGCGCCGCCGCCGTCTGCGGTAGAAGGCGGCGCCGTCGGCCCGTCGGCCGGATCGGGGGTCTCTTTCCGGCCGCTGGAGACGTTAGTGACGGTGGATCAACGGCGGTTCGACGGCTGATGGACGAGGCGGGTGCGGCCGGCCGCGGCCGGTGCGCCGGTGCGGCCCGTCACCGCACGAACTCCATGTCCGGGTACTGCGGCACCGGTCCGTCCAGCAGCCGGCCGGAGCAGCCGCGCAGGAAGTGGTCGAAGTAGGCCGCGACGTACGCCTCGTCGGTGTGGATGGCGGTGGCCGGGTCGATGGTGCCGATGTCGGTCGTCCGGGTGGCGGCGGGCAGGCCCAACTGCGGGACCAGCGCCTCCGCGTCGGTGAAGCTGTCGTGCTCGGAGCCCTTCAGGGTGAGTTGGGCGTGCCAGCCGGGGGTGTTGGCGCGGAAGGCCTGCCAGCCCGGGCCGGTGTCGGTCGTGCCGTCCTTGCCGAGCAGGAGGAAGGGCCGGTCCAGGCCGTGCTCGGCGACCGGCATCAGCGAACCGTCCTGGTTGTTCAGGTTGCCGTCCATGTCGAGGCCCGCCTTGACCCGCGGGTCGGCGTCCATCGTGGTGGCGGCGGCGGTGCCGCCCAGCGAGTGGCCGAACATGCCGACCTCGGAGAGGTTCAGCGCCCCGGCCAGCCCGTGCGGCAGTCGCCGGCCGTCCACGTCCGGGTTCTGACCGTCGTTCAGCTGCTGGAGCCGGTCGAGCACGAAGCGGGCGTCGGCGGTCCGGACGGCGAGGGCCTTCTGGATGTAGGCGTTCGGGTCGGTGACGCCCGACAGGTCCACGGTGGCCAGGGTGCCCGGGCGGGCCGGGCTGGTGTCCGGGAACTGCACCTCGGGCGACTCGTAGGTGCTGTCGACGGTGACCACCACGTAGCCGCGGCTGGCCAGGTCGGTCACCAGGGTGGTCCCCCAGGTGCGCGGCTCGACCAGCCCCGGCGCGTAGAGCAGGACCGGCAGGCCGCCGTCCCGCCCGGTGGCGACGGGGGCGCCGAGCGCCGCGTGGGTCACGGTGTCCGCCCAGTCGGCCTGGCCGGGCGTGGTGCCGAGCCCGAGGTACCCGGTGGCCGTGGTGCTGTCGAAGTGCGCGGCGGCCTGCGGCAGCATGTAGGGCGCCGCCGGGCGGCCGCCGGGGTGGGTGGTCGGGTAGAACACGCTGACCATCAACTCGCGGTAGGGGACTGCCGGCTGCCACGGGTCGGGCCGGGAGGGGTCCACCAGGTGCAGCGACACCTCGCCCACCTGGTACCGGCCGGTCGGGGCGGGCAGGGCGAGGTGCCGGGCGGGGGTGGGGGTGGCCGTGGAGGTGGCCGTGGGGCCGGCCGTGGGGGTGGTGGCGGCGGCCGGGAGGGTGGCGGTGAGGGTGCAGAGTGCGGCGACCGCGCCGACGGCGGCCAGCTTGAGGGTGCTGCGGTGGTGGTGGCGCCGGCGGGTCGGGGTGGTGGGCGAGGTGCTGGCGGACGGGGTGCTGGCGGGCGAGGTGGTGGTCATGGGGACCATCGTGATGGTGCGTCAGGGCCGCTGCCATCGGGAGGATTCCCGGTTTCCCGGGTCGGGGTCTCCCTAGGGCCTGTCTTCAAACCCCCGTCGTCCGCCCGAAGGGCGGGCGCGGCGGCGTTGGGGTGCGTGCATCGGCGGCGCCGAGGAGGGAGTCCATGCGGAGCATCGGCGACTGACGAGAAGCCG
>NZ_JBNQTI010000093.1:0-34199 GCF_050325825.1 Kitasatospora sp. LaBMicrA B282 | reverse complement strand
CATGGTGAACAGGACGCCCTGTTCGCCGTTGATGGTGGCCGGTTGCCAGGCCATGCCCTGGAGTTCGGGCTTGGCCGGAGCCGGGGCGGCGGCGGGGGCCGGAGCCTGGGCCTGGGCGGCGCCCAGCGCGAGGTGCTGACCCGGGTGGATCACGTTCGGGCCCTGGACGAGCACCGACTTGTTCAGGTCGTAGAGCTTCTGCCAGCCACCCTGCACGTTGTGGTCGGTGGCGATCTTCGACAGCCAGTCGCCGCTCTGCACGGTGTAGGAGGCGGGGGCGGCCGGGGCGGCGGCCGGCGCCGGGGTGGCGGCCGGGGCCTGCTGGGTCGCGTGGCTCTGCGGGGCCGCGAAGTGGTGGGCGGAGCCGCCCTGGTGGGTGGTGCCCTGGTGCAGCGGGGCCGCGTTCGCGCCGGTGGCGGCGATCAGCGGGAGGCCGGCGCCGACCCCGGCGAGCACGGTGACGGCGATGGCGCGCTTGAGGGCGGCGCGGCTGGGCAGGGTGGGACGACCGTTGACGGACATCATGAAACGTTTCCTCTCCCACGCCTGCGAGGTGAGCTGTCGGATTCGGGCTGGAGTTGCCCGGCCGCGCAGAGGCGCGACTTCACCCCAAGCCCTGCCCGGAGGGTGTCCGGGTAGGGCGACTTACCTGTGGGTCCCCCGCCCCTGCCGTGGTGCTTTTGGTGCACGTGCCCGCTCGGTCCGGCGGCAGGATTCGGCGTTCCGGAGAGTGGGGTTCGTGTGAAGACGAACGAGATGCACCGTAAGGGGGTCGAAGGTCCCATCACAAGTCCGTGTGAGCCCGGCCACGGCGCACCGGGACCGAAAACCCCGCCGGGTCAGTGCTCCTGGCGGGGCTTCGGCCGTTGTTCCCGGGGAATTCGCCGGCGCCGCGTGATTCCGTTCACACGGATTCGGCGACTCGGCGCTCTATCCCCTTTGTCCGATTTGTCGAGATGGTCTCGTAATCTGAGGCCCGGTCAGTCCAGTCGGCCTGGTCAGTCCAGCCACCCTGGTCAGTCCAGTCACCCTGGTCGGTCCGAGTGCCCGGTCGGTCCGGCCACCCCGCTCAGCCCGCGTGCCAGCCGAGCGGGTCGACCCCGCCCGGCACCGCCCCGGCCGGGTCGTAGGGACTCCTGGTCAGCACGAAGCTGCCGAGGTCGAGGTGGGTCACCGTGCCGTCCGCCCGGCGCACCACCCGCAGCGGCTCGCCCGCGTAGTAGCCGTCCAGTCCGGTCCAGGTGCCGTCGGGCTCGGGCCGGAACCAGGAGGTGCGGGCCGGTCCGCCGAGCTCGGTGAGCTCCAGCGCCCGCCCGGCCCGCAGGTGCAGCGCGACGGGCGTGCTGCCCCAGTACCAGGGGCCGGTCAGGGCCAGCAGCTCGGGGTCGGCGTCGGTGAAGGGGCGCCACGGCGCGGGCAGCGAGGGCTCCCGCTCGGCCACGATCCCGATCAGGTCGGCGGCGACGTTCCGCAGCGTGCTGCTCGCCGTCACGTTGGTCAGCGTGACGGCCGCCACGTCGTCCGCCGGGCTGATCCACAGTCCGGCCAGGAAGCCGGGCATCGAGCCGCCGTGGCCGATCAGCAGGCGGCCGTCGCGCCGGACCAGCTGCAGGCCGAGGCCGTAGCTCTCGGCCCACTCGCCCTCGGGGGCGGCGGCCGGCCGGCGCATCTCGGCGAGGGTCCCCGCGGACAGCACCTTCTCGGTGCCGCCCGGCGTGGTGCCGGCCAGGAAGGCGGCCCAGCGCGCCAGGTCCGCGGCGGTCGACCAGAGCTGGCCGGCCGGCGCCATCAGGCCGGTGTCGGTCAGTGGCTCGGGCAGCATCACGTCCGCCCACGGGTGCACCGCGAAGCCGCCGGCGTGCGGGACCTGCGGGAGCAGGGTGGTGCGGGTCATGCCGAGCGGCTCCAGCACCTCCTGCCGCAGCACGTCGAACCACGGCAGGCAGCGCACCCGTTCCACCAGGGCGCCGAGCAGCGCGTAGCCGGGGTTGGAGTAGTGGAAGCGCTCCCCGGTGGCGTGCCGGAAGGGCTGGTCCTCCATCAGGTGGCCGAGCTCCGGTCGCAGCTCGCCCGGGGTGCGTTCCCACCAGGGCCCGGGCGTCTCGGCGGACAGGCCGGCGGTGTGGCTGAGCAGTTCGCGGATGGTGGCGCCGCCGGCCGCGGTGCCGGGCAGGTGCTGTTCCAGCGGGTCGGCCAGATCGAGCAGCCCCTCGTCGCGCAGCCGTAGCACCAGGACCGCGGCGAAGGTCTTGGAAATCGAACCGATCCGGTACTGCACGTGCTCGTCCGGCGCGTGCCCGGCCAGCATGCTGCGGGCACCGGTCCACGCCAGGTGCCCCTCGCGGACCACGGCGCCGACCAACGACGGGGTCCGGCCCTCGGCCTGGCCGACGGCGAGGCGGTGCAGCAGGGCGCGTCTGGTCTCCGGAAGCAGGGCCGCCGCCTCGGTGCTCGGGGGCAGCACCTCGGCCGCCGGGGGCAGGGTGGTGGTGGGGGGTGACAGCTCCTCGGCGCGTTGCTCGTTGAACGGCAACTCGGCAGCCGGATCGGTCATCTGAGCTCGCATTCGCAACTGGGATGGGTCCGCGGGCGGAGGATTGAAGGCCGGACCGCTCGACTTTACCCGGACTGGTGCCCGTCGGCGCAGCATTAATCGCACCTCCGGCCGTGCCGTCCACCGCCGCCCGGCCCGGCGCCGCCCGGCCCGGCGCCGGCCGGCACTGCTCGGCATGGGCGCTCGGCATCGGCGCGCGGCACCGGTGGGCGGTGCCGGTGGTTCGCTCGGCGCCGCCGGCGCACCCGCCCCGCGCGCGGTCCGCGGCGGGGCGCCCGAACCCAACGCTCCGGTCGCCCCGAACCGCCCGCTATGCTGCACCGAACCGCTCGAAGGAGTGGTCGAACGGCGAGGGGGAGCGGGTGCAGCAGTCCTGGCAGCTGGCTGATATGACGGGTCTTCAGGCCGATCGGCCGCATCCCGCGCGGATCTACGACTACTGGCTGGGCGGCAAGGACAACTTCCCGCCGGACCGGCAGGCGGCCGAGCACGCGATCAGCGCCTCGGCGGACATCCCGGCGGCGGCCCGGGAGAACCGGGCCTTCCTGCGGCGTTCGGTCGAGCTGGTCGCCAGCTCCGGGGTCCGGCAGTTCGTCGACGTCGGCGCCGGCCTGCCCTCGCCCGGCAACGTCCACCAGGTCGCCCAGGCCGTCGACCCGCAGGCCCGGGTGGTCTACGTGGACAACGACCCGATCGTGCTCACCCACGGGCGCGCCCTGCTGGCCGAGAACCGCAGCACCACGGTGCTGACCGGCGACGTCCGCAAGCTGGACGAGCTCTTCGAGAGCCCGGAGCTGGCCGCCCTGGTGGACCTCGACCAGCCGGTGGCGGTGCTGCTGCTGGCGGTGCTGCACTTCGTCACGGACGAGGAGGCGCACGAGGCGGTCCGGCGGGTGTACGAGCGGGTGGCCCCGGGCAGTTACCTGCTGCTCTCGCACAGCACGCACGAGGGCAATCCGGAGCGGGCCGCCGAGGTGGCCAGGACCTGGGAGAAGACCGCATCCGGCATCCGGCTGCGGACTCGGGCCCAGGTCGCGGAGTTCTTCGAGGGCTGGGACCTGCTGGAGCCGGGCGTGGAGTTCGTGCCGCTCTGGCGCCCGGAGGAGTCGACCGAGGCGAGCACCCGCTGGATGTACGCGGGGGTCGCGCGCAAGGCGTGAACGGGGCGTGCGACGGTCGACGGCCCTGACGGGCGGTCAGCCGGGCGCCCGAGCGAGTTCGACCGGAGTGGGGCGTGGCCGTGGCGGCCGCGCCCCACTCGGCGTTCGGGCAGGTCCTGACTCCGGGTGCACTAGCACAGGGTGACGGTGCGTATGGATACGGTGAGTTCTGTCTGAAGCGTTGACAGATTCCAACAGAACCAAATACTTCTCAACAGCAGCGGGCAGTTGCTTCCCCCACAGAAAGTATGCGGAATGGTTGAGTCCTGGTCGATCGCGGCACGTCGGCTCGGCGCGCTGGCGCTCTCCTCGGTCGTGCTGACCACCCTCGCGCTGGCCGGCGCCCAGCAGGGCGTCGCCGCGCCGGCAGCCGCGGGCGGCAGCGCGAGCATCACTCCGCCGCTCGGCAGCGCGAGCGTCACCCCGCCGCTCGGCAACGGACTGGCCCGCACCCCGCCGATGGGCTGGAACTCCTGGAACACCCTGGGCACCGGCGTGACCGAGCAGCAGGTGGTCGACACCATCGACTTCATGTCGGCCAACGGCCTGGTGGCGGCCGGCTACAACACCGTCACCATCGACGACGGCTGGTCGCTGCCCTACCGCAGCGGCCAGAGCGGCCCGTTCGTGAAGAACGCCTACGGTGCGATGCAGCTGTACGACAACAACGGCAACCCGGTCTCCGGCACCGACGGCACCGGCAACGACCCGACGTCCGGACACCTGACGCCCGACCCGAACCACTTCCCGTCCCAGACGGTCAACGGCCAGAGCATGAACGGGATCCAGTACCTGGCCTGGTACGCGCACGGCAAGGGCATGAAGTTCGGCCTCTACGGCACCGACACCTACACCACCTGCCAGGGCCACCCGGGCAGCCTGGGCCACGAGAGCACCGACGCCACCGACGTGGTCGCGTGGGGCGTGGACTACGTCAAGTACGACGACTGCCCCTACGGCCCGGCGATCACCGGCCCGGACGGCCACGACTACGGCACCCAGGGCGAGGGCAAGGAGCTGACCCAGTCGATCTACGCCCGGGTGCAGACCTTCCAACGCGCCCTGGACGCCGCCTCGGCGGCGCAGGGCAGGCCGAAGGTGGCGCTCAGCGTCTCCGCCCAGCCGGTGCACACCGGCGTCCCGTACCTGGAGTCGGCGAGCGACCCGGCCCGCTCGGACTCGGTGGTCGCGGCCGCCGGGACCCCGCAGTACGACGCCCCGGGCTACGCGCCCACCGGCGTCTGGTGCGGTCAGGTGGCCAACCTCTGCCGGATCGGCGGCGACCGCAACAGCGACCTGAACGGCGTGCTCTACGGCGGGGTGCTCGGCACCGCGCTGCAGTACCCGGGCAACGTCCGGCCGGGCAGCTGGAACGACCTGGACATGATGTTCGCCGGCTGGCAGGACCCCTACGGCGAGTGGGGCGTCACCGACACCTGCTCCTGCCACCAGCCGTTCACCGACACCGAGTCCACCACCGAGATGTCGATCCTGTCGATGATGGCCTCGCCGTTGATTTCCGGCGCCGACCTGCGCGCCGCCGCCGCTTCGCAGCACACGGCCGGCGGCGTCACCTGGTCCACCGGCATCAGCGCCACCGCCCTGGCCGTCTACGAGAACCGCGACGTGATCGCCGTCGACCAGGACGCCCTCGGCAAGCCCGCCACCCTGGTCGGCAGCGCCCCCGCCGCGCCGTCCGCGCCGGTGGTCCTGAAGCGGCAGCTGGCCAACGGGGACCTCGCGGTGCTGCTGGTCAACCAGGACCCGGGCAACACCCAGGTCATCGGCACCACCCTCGGCGCGCTCGGCCTGTCCGGCAGCAGCTACCGCTACCAGGACCTCTGGTCCAAGGGCACCGGCACGGTCACCGGCGCCCTGAGCGCGAGCGTCGCCCCGCACGGCGTGGCGATGTACCGGATCGCGGTCGGCCCCACCACCGCCCCGGCGATCGTCGGCGACGGCAGGTACCACGGCCTGTCCGACGGCGGCCCCGGCGGCTACGCCCTGGAGGTGGCCGGCCACTGCGACGCGGCCGCGAACGGCCCGGCCGACGTCAACGCCTTCGACCCCACCCACACCTCCGAGCAGTGGCAGTTCACCCCGAACGCCGACGGCACCGTCCACATCACGGACAACTGCAACACCGCCACCCAGCTGCACGGCACCCTGACCGCGAGCGGTGGTGCGGGCTCGACGGTCACGGTGCTCAACGGCTACGACCCGACCAGCGCCGCCCAGAAGTGGTGGGTCACCCAGAACGGTGCCGGCGCGCTCACCCTCACCAACGCGGCGAGCGGCGCGGTCCTCGACGCGGCCGGTACGGTGGCCGGCTCGGCGGTCCTGGTCGACCCGCCGAGCGCGAGCAGCACCACCCAGGGCTGGGTGACGCTGAACTGACGCCCCGACCGGGGCACCCGAACCAACTGACGAAGGCCGTGGCTCCGCCGCCCGCCCCCCACCGGGCGGCGGGGCCACGGCCGCTTCCGGTGGGCCGCCGACCTGCCGTCACCGCCCGCGGGCACCGGCGCCGCCCCACCCGGCCAACCGGACGAAGACCACCAGGCTCCGCACGGCCGAGGCCAGCACCACGGCCGGGGCCACCGTCCAGGAGACCAGGCCGGCCACGGCCAGCACGGTCAGCACCGGTAGGCCGACGGCGAGGACGGGGAGCGCGGCGGCCAGCGCGATCCGGCGGCGGGCGTCGCGGCTCATGCGGGTTCCGCCGCTGCGTCCGCGGTGGGTGCGGGTGCGGGTGCGGGGGCGCCGGAGGCGCGGATGGGGGCGGAGGCGCGGGCGGCGATCGCGCGGGCCCGGGCGAGGTAGGCGGTCACGTCCGGCCAGCCCTGCGCCGGCACGCCCGGATCGCCGCAGAGCGCGGCCGGCTCCTCGCGCCAGGCGTCCTGCACCGCGGCCGACAGGCTCCGGTCCCCGCCGTTGAACGTGGCGCTGAGCTCGTCCAGCCGGGCGACGATCCGCTGCACCTGAGGTGCGGCGGGGTCGGTGCCGGCCACCCGCAGGGCCTCGGCCCGGCGGTAGAGCTCCGGCCACTCCACCTCCAGCAGGTAGTGCGCGGCCGGCCCGAGCGCGGCCACCCGTTCCTGCAGGGCCCGCAGCTGGTCCTCGGTGGCGTGCCGGCGCAGCACCGCCTCGGCCGCCGGATCGGTGCCGCGCATCGCCTGCAGCACGCCGATCAGGGTGGCGACCTGCGGGGTGCGGGCGGCGGTGAGTTCGGTGTGGACGTGGGCCAAACGCTGCCGCAGGGCATCCAGCCCGGCCAGCGCCGCCTCGACGCCGGCCAGGTGGTCGCCGACCAGCCGGACCGGGTCGACCCCGGCGTCCAGGCAGGTCCCGATGGACTCCAGGCCGAGCCCCAGCCGGCGCAGCGCGAGCACCTGGTAGAGCCGGACCAGGTCCAGCTCGGTGTACTCGCGGTGCCCGGCGGCGGTGCGGCGGGACGGGCAGAGCAGCCCGATCTGGTCCCAGTGGTGCAGGGTGCGTACGGTCAGGCCGCTCGCCTCGGCGAGGGCGCCGACCTTCCAGGTCTGTTCGGAGGTCATGCGTCCACCATGACCCCTGACGTCGCGTGAGGTGCAAGCCCCCAGGCCCTAGGCTGGCCGACGTCGGCCGGGACGAGAGGAGGCTGGCATGGCGCAGCGCGAGGGCGGCGGCCTGGCCCGGGGGCAGCGGGAGCACTGGGAGCGGACCAAGGTTGCGCGTTCTCCCGTGCAATCTGGTGCACCATCTTGCCGAAACTGGCCGTGCACCACGTCATGTACGCCTTGGTGTTGAGCACGAAGGCGTGCCAGTAGTCGTCCACCTCGGGCGACGGGCTCAGCGGCCGGTCACCGACCGCGCAGGCCGTCAGGAAGGCGGCCATCTGGCCGACCCCCAGTTCGGTCCGGCTCGCCGGCACCTCCGGGTGCTGGACGCGGTAGGTGGTGAGGATCAGCTCCCGGACCTCGGGGCTGATCAGGGTTCGCGGGTCCGTGGCTGCCGCCATGGCTGTGGTGGTTTCGCTCATTGTGCGTACCTCCGCGCGTTGAAGTGGCGAGGGTCAGACGGCACGATCGGGGCACCTGGCGTCAGCGCAGATGCAGCTGGGGAAGGAACTGTGCCCCTTGCTCCGAGCGACGCGCTCCGAGAGCGCCGGGTCGTAGTCGTCCAGTGGACTCCAGCCCTCGGGCAGATCCAGGGCATCACGTGCCTTGGTAGCTCGCTCTGCTCGGTTCGTGCTCATCGCTGCGCCCTTCTCCCGGTGCCGTCACCCCCAGATACTCGGCGCGCAAAAAGGGACAATGCACCCACGTCCCCGAGACGGGACGGCGGTCTTGGCGCTACCGTCCAGGAAAGCCCAAAAGTCCGGGGAGCCAGCTTGAACACTGCCCTGCGAGACGCTATGGCGGCGGCAGGCATCGGAGTCCGCGATCTGTCCACCCGGGTCGGCGTCACACCCAAGACCGTGGAACGCTGGCTGTCCGACGTCACGTTGATCCCGCATCAGCGCAACCGCATTGATACTTGCACCGCCCTAGGGGTTGATGAACGCATGATCTGGCCCGATGCGGTCCGGGCGAATGTCAAGACCGGCCACGACCGGGAGGTGTTCGCCGTCTACCCCTACCGATCCGCATGCCCCACCTCCGTGTGGTCCCAGTTGATCAATGACGCCAAGTCAGAGATCTGCCTAGCCGGCTACACCAACTACTTCGTGTGGCTGGAACAACCTGCCCTACACCAGACCTTGCGGCAGAAGGCGGAGAGCGGATGCCGCGTCCGCTTCCTGCTCGGCGACCCTGACGCGGACACCACCCGGCAGCGAGAGATCATCGAGGACGTCGCCCTCACGGTCTCAACCCGCATCCGGATCACCTTGGAGAACATCGCCAAGCTCGCAGGAACCGAGGGCTTCGAGTGCCGTTTCAGCGCGCCGGAGGACGGCCCCAACCACGTCAGCCTGTCTGTCTTCCGATTCGATGAGAACGCCCTGGTAACCCCTCACCTTGCCCGCCTCGTCGGCCACGACTCGCCGATGATGCACCTTCGGCGAGGCCAGACCGGGGGCATGTTCGACCGTTTCGCCGAGCACGTCGAAGAGCTGTGGTGCCGGGGTCGGCCAGTCTGAGGGATCGGTGACGTGCGGACGTTGATGAAGCGCGAGGTGATGTGCCCCAGGGAGCCGATGCTCAAAAAGGTCCGCCAGCTGATCGAGTCGGTGAACGACACTCTCAAGGGCCAGCTCGACCTTGAACAACACGGCGCCCGGAGCGTCGACCGACTCGTCTAGGCTGGCCGACGTCGGCCGGGACGAGAGGAGGCTGGCATGGCGCAGCGCGAGGGCGGTGGCCTGGCCAGGGGGCAGCGGGAGCACTGGGAGCGGACCTACGGGCAGCACCCCGGGATGTACGGGGAGCAGCCGTCGACCGCTGCGGTGCACGCGGCGCAGGTGTTCCGGGCGGCCGGGGTGCGGCGGGTGCTGGAGCTCGGGGCCGGGCACGGGCGGGACGCGCTGCACTTCGCCCGTTGCGGCTTCGAGGTGCTCGCCACCGACTTCAGCCCGGTCGGGCTCGCGCAGCTGCGCGACCGGGCCGACCGGGACGGCCTGGCCGAGCGGGTGCACACCGCGGTGCAGGATGCACGCCGGCCGCTGCCGCAGGCCGACGGCTCGGTGGACGGGGTGTTCGCGCACATGCTGCTCTGCATGGCGCTCGGCACCGCCGAGTTGCACGCCCTGGTGGCCGAGGTGCGGCGGGTGCTGCGCCCGGGCGGGGTCTTCGTCTACACCGTCCGGCACACCGGCGACGCCCACTTCGGGGCCGGGACCGGCCACGGGGACGACATCTGGGAGCACGGCGGGTTCGCCGTGCACTTCTTCTCCCGCGAGCTGGTCGAGGAGCTCGGCGCCGACTGGCTGGTGACCGAGGTGCACCCCTTCGAGGAGGGCGAGCTGCCGCGCCGGCTCTGGCGGGTCACCCAGCGGCGACTCGACTGAGCTCGGCCGCGGTCGGCGGGTTGGCGCCGGCCCGGGAGACCGTGACGGCGGCCGCCGCGACGGCGTGCTCCAGGACCGCGGTGAGCGCCGGCACGTCGAGCGACCCGAGCCCGGGCCGGGCCGGGGCGCCGAGCAGCCCGCGGGCGGCCAGCGCATCGAGCACCGCCGCCATGAAGGAGTCCCCGGCGCCGACGGTGTCCACCACCTGCGCCGGGCGGGCCGGCACCGCCGCCCGGGCCGCGCCGCTCCGCCCGGCGGCACCCTCGGCACCGTGGGTGACCAGCACCAGGGCGGGCCCGAGCGCGTGCCAGTGCGCGGCGCTCTCGGCCGCCGGACGCCCGGGGTAGAGCCAGTCGAGGTCCTCGTCGCTGGCTTTGACCAGGTCGCTGAGCGCCACGCAGCGCTCGACCCGGGCCCGTACCCGGGCCCGCACCTCGGCCGGGTCCGCGCCGAGCTCCTCGAGCAGCCCGGGGCGGATGTTGGGGTCGTAGCTGACGGTGGCCACCGCCCGGCGCCGGGCCACCAGGTCGAGGGTCGCCGCGGCGCCCGGGGCCAGCAGCGCGGCGATCGAGCCGAAGTGCAGGTGTGCGGCGTCGCCCGCCGGCCCGGGTGCGGGGACCTGCGGCAGCGACCAGTGGATGTCGAAGGAGTAGTCGGCCCGCCCGGCCGCGTCCAGGCTGACCAGCGCGGTCGGGGTGCGCAGCGGCTCCGCCGCGGCGGTGGCCGCCAGCGTGACGCCGGCACCGCGCAGGTGGGCGCTGATCAGCTCACCGGCCGGGTCCGCACCGAGCTCGGTGAGCAGCGCGGTGCGGTGGCCGAGCCGGGCCAGGCCGTAGGCGACGTTGGCCGGGCTGCCGCCCGGGTGCCAGACGTCCGGCAAGCCGGGGGCGCGGACGATGTCCGCGACGCTCTCGCCGATCACGAGGAACTGGGGCATGCGGCTGGGCTCCAGGAGAAGGTGGTGCCAGGGCCTGTCTGACAATTCCCGCCGGGCGCGCGACGCCGGGCATCCCTCCCCCAGCCTTCGGCCGGGAGGTGCCCCCACGGACGCACCGGCGGACCATCCAAGTACGACCCAGTACGAGGACGATCCGCCGGCACGCCCAGCCGGGCGCCCAACGCCGCGCGCTGATCCGACGCGAATTGTCAGACACGCCCTGGTGGGCGTGGCCCGCCCATCTTGCCGGGCGCGGAGGGTGCGGGAGAAGCCCCGTAGGCTCTGCGGCATGAGACGCAGGACGAAGTCGGTGCCCGCCCCGCTGCCGCAGCGCGACGGGGTGGACCCGGTGCGGGTGAAGCTGCCCGTCGAGGGTTCCTGGCCGACGGTGGCCGCCTACCTGGCGCACCGGCTGCCGGCGGCGGCCGGTGACCGGCTGGCCGAGATGCTGCGCGGCGGCGAGATCCTGAGCCTGGACGGCCCGGTCGGCCCGGGTACGCCGTTCGCGCCCGGTGCCAGTGTCTGGTTCCACCGCGACCTGCCGGCCGAGGTCCTGGTCCCGTTCCCGGTCGAGGTGGTCTTCCGTGACGAGCACCTGGTGGTGGTCGACAAGCCGCACTTCCTGGCCACCACCCCGCGCGGCAGTCACGTGGTGCAGACCGCGCTCTCCCGGCTGCGGCACGACCTGGAGCTGCCCGAGCTGGTGCCGGCGCACCGGTTGGACCGGCTGACCGCCGGGCTGGTGATGTTCGTGGTGACGGCGCAGGCGCGCGGCGCCTACCAGACGCTCTTCCGGGACCGGCTGGTGACCAAGGAGTACCAGGCGGTGGCCCGCTACGACGAGCGGGTGGCGCTGCCGCGGCTGGTGCGCAGCCGGATTGTCAAGGAGCGCGGGGTGATCGCTGCCCGCGAGGTGCCCGGGCCGGTCAACGCGGAGAGCCGGGTCGAGCTGCTGGAGCGGCGTGGCGAGCTGGCCCGCTACCGGCTGACCCCGCTGACCGG
Organism: Kitasatospora sp. LaBMicrA B282; assembly: GCF_050325825.1. Lineage (NCBI taxonomy): Bacteria > Bacillati > Actinomycetota > Actinomycetes > Kitasatosporales > Streptomycetaceae > Kitasatospora > Kitasatospora sp. LaBMicrA B282. Next base: position 22,557 of record NZ_JBNQTI010000093.1, on the reverse strand, counting down.
CCGGACCCACCAGCTGCGGCTGCACATGAGCAGCCTGGGGCTGCCGATCCTGGGCGACCCGGTCTACCCGGAGGTGCTGCCGGAGGCGGCCCCGGACGACTTCCGGAACCCGCTGCAGCTGCTGGCCACCGGGCTCTCCTTCACCGACCCGTTCAGCGGGCGGGCGGTGGAGCTGCGCTCGCGGCGGGTGTTGGCGGCTTGGGAGGCGGCAGCGTGAGCGACGATCCGGGAGACGGCGTGCGCGGGCAGCGGCCGGCGGAGGGCGGTGCGGACGGCAGTGCGGACGGAAGTGCGGAGCGCAGTGCAGACGGCAGCGCGGTCGGGCAGCTGCGGGAGCTGTTGATCGCGCGCCCGGCGATGGCGCGGGAGCTGCCCGGCTTCGACACGGACGCGGCGCCGCCCGAGCCCGGCGCGCTCTTCGTCGAGTGGTTGCTGGCGGCGCTGCGGGCCGGGGTCCCGGACGCCCAGGTGCTGACCCTCGCCACGGTCGGTCTCGACGGGGCACCGGACGCTCGGATGCTGGTGCTGCGCGACGTCGATCCGGTGGGCGGGGTGTGGTGGTTCGCGGGGGACGCGGACAGTCCGAAGGGGCGGCAGCTGGCGGCGGTGCCGCGGGCGGCGCTCACCTGGTACTGGCCGGCGCAGGGGCGGCAGGTGCGGATTCGCGGGCGGGTCGCGCCGGGGGAGCCGGCGGCGGCCCGGGCGGTGTTCGGGCTGCTCAGTCCCAAGTCCCGGGTGGCGGCGCTGGTCGGGCGGCAGAGCGAGCCGCTGGTCGGCCCGGCGGAGTTCTGGGCGGCCTGGGGCGCGGCCGAGCGGGCACTGGCCGCGGATCCGGCGCTGGTGGCCGCGGGGTACACGCAGTACGGGGTGTGGGCCGAGGAGGTCGAGTTCTGGCAGGGCGCGGCGGACCGACGGCACGTGCGGCTGGTCTACCGGCGGTCGGGCGGACGGCGACCGGGCGGCCCGCGGTCGGGCGGCCCGGCGGCGGGGGAGTGGGAGCGGGGGCTGTGCTGGCCGTGATCCGTGTGGCGGGGGCCACGGCGGGGCGGTTTCATCGCCGTGCGTGACCAGGAGTGCGCAGCGGGCGAGGGAATCGGGGTGGCATCGGTCACTTCGAATGCCAGGTCGATGCAATAAACGGCCTGGTTTTCGGTGGTTCTGTGCCGGTTTAAGGCATGGGTTTCCGGGGGTAACAGGCGTTGGCCTGGGCAGATGCCGGTTCGGTTGAGCCGGGGTGGGGCGGTCCGTAGCTTCGATGGTGGCGCTGCGAGCGCCGCCCGGGACCGCTGCCGGGCCCGCTGACCGTCCGGTCGGGGGCCGGCGCGGGTCGCGCCGGAACCTCCCTGCTTTCTCCGCCCCTGCGGGGGCGTGGTTCCGTGCTGCCGCTTGTCCGGGTCAACGACGACGAAGGAGATCCTTTGACTTTCCGTGACGAGACTGCCGCCACCGTGTCCACTGCTGCCGGTAAGCGCTGTCGGGTGCGGCTGGCGGTGCTGGGCGGGGCCGTCGCGGCCCTGCCGGTGGTGGGGCTGGTCGCGGCGAACGGGGCGTCGGCGGCCTCGGTGTCGACCTGGAACGCCGTGGCGCAGTGCGAGAGCACCGGCAACTGGAGCATCGAGAACGGCAACGGCTTCTCGGGTGGGCTCCAGTTCACCCCGAGCACCTGGGCCGCGTACGGCGGCACCCAGTACGCGTCGACCGCGGCGCAGGCCTCCCAGGCACAGCAGATCGCGGTGGCCGAGAAGGTGCTGGCCGATCAGGGCCCGGGCGCCTGGCCGGTCTGCTCGGCCAAGGCCGGCCTGACCGCGGGCGGCCCGGCGGCGCAGTCGCAGCCGAGCAAGCCGCAGGCCCAGGCCCAGCCCGAGGCCCTCACGCAGGCCCCGCAGGCCCCGCAGGCCCCCAAGCAGGCCCCGCAGCCCAAGCAGACCCCCGGGTCGACCGCGAAGCCGACCGCGCCGGCCCAGCCGCAGCGCGCCGCCACCGGTGGCAGCTACACCGTCAAGTCCGGTGACACGCTGAGCGCGATCGCCGCCGCCCACGGCACCAGCGTCGCCGCGCTCCACGCGGCCAACGCGCAGACCATCGGCGGCAACCCCGACCTGATCATGCCGGGTCAGCAGCTCGCCCTCTGAGGCCTGCACCGCTGACGCCCGAGGCGCACCCACGGCCTCCGCTCCCGCTCGCCGGGACCGGAGGCCGTCGGCGTTTCCGCAGCTCGCCGCGGGTGCCCCGAGCGGCTCCGAACTCGCCCTACTGATCGACCAGTTGTCGCACTAGGCTGCGGTGCACGAACCGCTTGCGAGGAGTTCCGGTGAAGGAGACAGCCATGGTCGACGCGGTCGAACACCGCCAGGTCGAGGTCAACGGGGTGCGCCTGCACGTCGCCGAGCAGGGCGAGGGGCCGCTGGTCCTGCTGCTGCACGGCTTCCCGGAGAGCTGGTACGCCTGGCGGCACCAGTTCGCCCCGCTCGCCGCCGCCGGCTACCGGGTGGTGGCGCCGGACCAGCGCGGGTACGCGCGCAGCGAGCGGCCGGAGCGGCTCGACGCGTACACCCTGCCGCAGCTGGTGGGCGACGTGATCGGCCTGGTCCGCGCGCTGGGGGAGGAGCAGGCCGTGGTGGTGGGTCACGACTGGGGCGCCCCGGTGGCCTGGCTGAGCGCGGCGGTGCGCCCGGACGTGGTGCGCGCGGTGGCGGGGCTGAGCGTGCCGCCGTCGCTGCCGGGCGGGCTGGCGCCGACGGCCGTGAGCCGGAAGCACTACGGGGACAGCTTCTACCAGCTCTACTTCCAGCAGCCCGGGGTGGCCGACGCGGAGCTGGCCCGCGACCTGCCCACCACCTTCCGGCACGTCTTCTACGGCGCCTCGGGCGACAACCCGCTGCAGCCGCAGCCCTGGCTGGTGCCGGCGGGCGCGTCGCTGCTGGCCTCCCAGCCCGCGCCCGCGGTGCTGCCCGACTGGCTGACCGAGGCGGACATCGCGGCCTTCGCCGCCGACTACGCCACCCACGGCGAGCACGCCTTCACCGGCCCGTTGAACTACTACCGCAACGTCGACCGGAACTGGGAGCTGCTCACGGCCTTCCAGGGCCTCGGGATCACCGTGCCGGCGCTGTACGTGCGCGGGGACCGGGACCTGGTGACCGCGTTGAAGGGGGTCGACCAGCGGATCGCCGACCTGCCGACGTTGGCGCCGAAGCTGTTCCGCAGCGTGCTGCTGCCCGGCTGCGGGCACTGGACCCAGCAGGAGCGCCCGGCCGAGGTCAACGCCGAGCTGCTGGACTTCCTGGCGCACCTGGACGGCTGACGCGTGCTCGCCGGGCTCGGTCGGGCGTCGTTCGGGGGTGACCAAGCGTGGCCGCCTCCGAGCCCGGGGAATACAGTCAGCTGCGACACCTGTCTCACCGATATCACCGGAACGAGGATCATGAGCACCAACCACTACGACGTCGTAGTCCTGGGAGCCGGCCCCGGCGGTTACACCGCTGCCGTCCGCTCGGCCCAGCTCGGACTGAAGGCCGCGGTGATCGAGGAGAAGTACTGGGGCGGCGTCTGCCTGAACGTCGGCTGCATTCCCTCCAAGGCGCTGCTGCGCAACGCCGAGCTGGCCACCATCTTCACCAAGGAGGCCAAGAGCTTCGGCATCAAGGTCGAGGGTCAGGTCACCTTCGACTACCGCGAGGCCTTCCTGCGCAGCCGCAAGGTGGCGGACGGCCGGGTGGCCGGCATCCACTACCTGATGAAGAAGAACGGCATCGACGAGTACGACGGCCGCGGCACCTTCGTCGACGACCACACCCTGCAGGTCGCGCTGACCGCGGGCGGCTACGCCACGGTCACCTTCGACCACGTGATCATCGCCGCCGGCGCCACCACCCGCCTGCTGCCCGGCACCTCGCTGAGCAACCGGGTGGTGACCTACGAGGAGCAGATCCTCAGCGACACCCTGCCGGAGAGCATCGTCATCGCCGGTGCCGGTGCGATCGGCGTCGAGTTCGCCTACGTGCTGAACAGCTACGGCGTGAAGGTGACGATCGTCGAGTTCCTGGACCGGATGGTCCCGCTGGAGGACGCCGACGTCTCCGCCGAGCTGGCCAAGCAGTACAAGAAGCTCGGCATCCAGGTGCTCACCTCGACCCGGGTCGACGCGATCGACGACTCCGACCCGAACGCCAAGGTCAAGGTCACCGTCACCCGCAACGGCCAGCAGGAGGTGCTGGAGGCCGACAAGGTGCTGCAGGCCATCGGCTTCGCGCCGCGGGTGCACGGCTACGGCCTGGAGGCCACCGGCGTGGCGCTGACCGAGCGCGGCGCGATCGCCGTGGACGGGCGCGGCCGCACCAACGTGCCGCACATCTTCGCCATCGGTGACGTCACCGCCAAGCTGATGCTGGCGCACGCCGCCGAGGCCATGGCCGTGATCGCCGCCGAGACGATCGGCGGCGCGGAGACCATGGAGGTGGACTTCGCGATGATCCCGCGCGCCACCTACTGCCAGCCGCAGGTGGCCAGCTTCGGCTACACCGAGGCGCAGGCCCGGGACCTGGGCTACGACGTCAAGGTCGCCAAGTTCCCGTTCGCCGCGAACGGCAAGGCGCACGGCCTGGGCCACCCGATCGGCTTCGTCAAGGTCATCTGCGACAACACGCACGGCGAGCTGCTCGGCGCCCACCTGATCGGCCCCGAGGTCACCGAGCTGCTGCCCGAGCTGACCCTGGCCCAGCAGTGGGACCTGACGGTGCACGAGGTGGCGCGCAACGTGCACGCCCACCCGACCCTGGGCGAGGCGGTCAAGGAGGCCATCCACGGCCTGGCCGGCCACATGATCAACTTCTGATCGGACGCCGGACGCCGGACGTCGGACGCCGAGCATCGGCAGGCCGGCGGCCGGCGGCCGGCGGCCGGCGGGACGAGGCGGAGCGGGGCCCGCGCGGAGTGTCGCGCGGGCCCCGCGTGCTGCACGGACGGGCTGGGGCGGCAGGGGCCGGGGTGGCGGCGGCTCAGGCCTGCGGGGCGGTCGGCCAGTGGCGGCGGCCCAGGCTGATCAGGCGCAGCTGGTCGCGGGCCAGGTCGGCGATCCGGCGCTCGGCGGCGCGCGAGCCGGACGGGGCCTCCAGGAAGGCGGCGGCGGTCGCCACCAGGTGCTCCACGTAGAGGCCGGCCAGCATCCGCAGGTCGGCGGCGGACCAGTCGGCGCCCTGCGGCTGGGTGGCCAGGGCGGCCGCGGTCTCCTCGGTGAAGGTGGTCAGCTCGGCGGCGATCGCCTCGCGCACCGCCCGCACCCCGCCGTGCCGCTCGCGGGCCAGGAAGCGGATGTGCGCCCGGTGCTCGCGCACGTGCCGGGCGACCACCGCGATCGCACCGTCGATCAGCTCCTCGGCGTCGCCCTGCCCGCCCAGGATCTTGCGGATCATCAGGTGCAGGCTCTCCAGCGACTCGGTGACCAGCACCACGCCCAGCTCGTCCAGGTCGCGGAAGTGCCGGTAGAACCCGGCCGGCGAGAGGCCGGCCTCCCGGGTCAGCTCGCGCACGCCGAGGCCGCTGAGGTTCTGGTGCTCGAGCAGGCGCAGGCCCGCGTCCAGCAGCGCGCGGCGGCTCTGTTCCTTCTGGGCGGCTCTGACGCCGAGGGTGTGACTCACATCATTCAGTAAACAACTGTTTGCTGACATCCGCCAGCTCGGAACCGGCGTAGAGTGGGTGATGTCAGCGAACAGTTGTTAGCTCAAAAGGCTCTCGAGGGAGAAACCGGTCATGCTGATCGTCTTCGCGGTGCTCGGCCTCGCCGGCGTCCTGCTGGGCGCTGCCGCCCACACCACCCTGCCGCAGTTCCTCGCGGCCGCCGCCGTCATCAGCGCCTGGCTGCTGGCCTTCGGCGCCCGCGAGGGTGTCGCCTGGCTGCGCCGCCGCCGGGTCGACGCCTGATCGCCCGTTCGACCGTCCGGAACCACCGCAATCCCGCCGGCCCCCGAAGGCCCGCCGGAACCCGAAGGGAAGTCCGATGCAAGCTCGCACGCTGACCCGTGACGCGGACGGGATGGCCGTCGCCTCGTTCGTGCTGGGGTTGATCGGCCTGCTGCTCTTCAACGTCGTGTTCGGACCGCTGGCCCTGGTGCTCGGCTCGCTCGCGCTGCGCCGCGGCACCGAGCGGCGCGGCCGTGCGCTGCTCGGCCTGGCGCTCGGCGCGGCCGACCTGGTCGTCTTCGCGACCGCGCTGGCCAGTAGCCACGGCGCGATCTGGCAGCTCGGCTGACAGGCCGGGAACGTTCGGCAGGCGGATCGCCGCCCGGGGTTCGGCCCCGGGCGGCGATCCTTCTGTGTTGTACGGCCGCTGACGTGGCATCAAGAGCTGACGCCACGTCAGCGGATCGCGGATCGGCGTCGCAGCCGGCCGGTTCGGAGCGGCAGCAGCCGGTTCAGAGTGGCAGCAGGTCGGGCCGCTTGGCCGAGACGTGGTCGCCCGAGGACTCGCCGCGCAGCCGCCGGCCGACCCAGGGCAGCAGGTACTCGCGCGCCCACTGCAGGTTCTCCTGGCGCAGCTCGGCCGGAGTGCGCTCGGCCTCGGCCGGCCACGGCGCCGCCGGGTCCTCCGCGGTGACCAGCCCGAGGGCGCGGGCGGCCAGCAGGGCGACCCGCTGGTGCCCCTCGGGCGACAGGTGCAGCCGGTCCTCGCTCCAGGCCGGCCGGGCCTGCAGCGGGCGCAGCGACCAGAGGTCGGCCACCGCGCAGTCGTTGCGGTCGGCGATGGCCCGCAGGTGCACGTTGTAGGTCGCGATCTTGCCGCGCAGGTGCTTGAGCAGCGGCACGCCGCGGGTGTCGAAGCCGGTGCAGATCAGCACCCGCCCGGCCGACTCGCGCAGCTGCACCACCGCGGCCTCGAACCGCTCGGCGACCTCGTCCGGGTCGGCACCCGGCCGCAGGATGTCGTTGCCGCCCGCGCAGAAGGTCACCAGGTCGGGCTGGATCCGGCGGACCTGTGGCACCTGCTCGGCCGCGATCTGGTCGAGCAGTCGCCCCCGCACCGCGAGGTTGGCGTAGCGGAACTCGCCCGCGGGGCGCCCGGCGGCCAGCAGGGCGGCCAGGCGGTCCGCCCAGCCGGCGAAACCGCCCTCCGGGTTGGGGTCGTTCAGGCCTTCGGTGAAGCTGTCGCCGAGGGCCGCGTAGGAGGTGATGTGGTCAAGGATCTCCAGGTGGTCAGCCATGAAGGGAATAGTTCACTGTCTCAAGTGACCTACGCCACCGTAGGTGTGGGGTGGCGGAGCGTGACGTTGGCCACCCGGCCGTCCGGGAATACCGCGACGGGTGGTGTGCGGAGGGTCAGGGGGCGAGAGGGTCAGGGGGTCGGGAGGGTCAGCGGGGTCGAGAGAGTCAGCGGGTCGAGGGGCGTCGGGTCAGGGTCGGACCTCGACGCCGCGCCAGAAGGCGATCCGGTCGCGGATCTGCTCGGCCTCCGGCTTCGGGTCCGGGTAGTACCAGGCGGCGTCCTCGTTGCGCTCGCCGTCGACCAGCAGCGTGTAGTAGCTCGCCTCGCCCTTCCACGGGCAGTGCGTGGTGGTCGTGGAAGGGACCAGGAACTCGGCCCGGACGGCCTCCGCCGGGAAGTAGTGGTTCCGCTCGACGACCACGGTGTCATCGCTCTCGGCGATCAGCCGGCCGTTCCAGTGGGCGGTGGGCATGGTGCGCTCCTCTCCGGTGGCAACGGCCCCAGCTTACGACTGAGGTGTCATCAGTTCGGCGGCACGGCCGGAGGTCACGCCCGCTCACCCGGACGGGCTGCGGCTGCGGCCGGTCGTCGCAGCGGGGGCTCGGCCCGGTGGGTGACGCACCCCGGCACCGGAGTGAGCGGCGGTTGCCGGCCCCCGGCGCGGGCGAGACTGCGAGCACGCCGTTCGCTCACGATCGGAAGGGTGTTCCGAGATGACGCTGACCATGCTGCTGCTGACCGTTCCGCCGGTGCTCGCCCTGCTGCTCAACCTGACCGACCCGGCGCGCCGCCGGCCCCGCCGCCGCGGCCGGCACGCCGCGCCCGCGCGGGCCCGGACGCGCCGGACGGCGTCGGTCGGTTCGAGCTGATGGGTGGGAGGAACTCGTCCGCCACGCGGTGCGACTGACGGTGTGTCGGCCGCTCAGGCCCAGGCCGGCAGGCCCAGCAGCGAGGTGACGCAGACGCTGCGCTCGGCGGTCGAGCCGATGAACGGCAGCCGGAGCCGGCGCAGCGAGTAGTGGTAGGCCTCGCGTTCCCGGGCGTCGGTGAACCAGCGCTGGTGGCGCGGGCCCGGGTCCGGCCGGCTGAGGGCGAGCCCGTGGGCCGCCAGGCAGCCGGCCAGCGCGTCGGTGGGCTGGCCGTAGAGCGGCCAACCCAGCACCACGGGCGGCCGCTCCTGGAGTGCGAGGATCCGGTCCAGGGTGGCCGGGCCGACCTGGCTGAACGCCCCGGTGGCGAGCACCAGGTCCGCCCCGGTGAGGGCGGCCCGGTCGGCCTCGGTGGGGTCCTGCCGCTCCAGGTCGGTGGTGACGGCGGCGTCCAGCAGCCCGGTGGCCAGCGCGTAGTCGGTGGCCGGGCGGGAGAGGTCCAGGCCGACGATGGTCAGCTCGGTGTCGGTGGGGCGCCGGGCGCGCAGGAAGGCCGCGTCCCGGGCGACCGCCCGCCGGGTGAAGTCGGGGCCGGGCGCGGCGTGGCTGCCGGATGCGGTGCCGGGCTCGGTGGGCAGGACGGGGCGTTCGGCGGGGTGCACGGGATCGGTGAGGTCGGGCAGGTCGGCGGGGCGCTCCGGCCCGGGGAACGGGGCCGGGTACTGCCGGGCGAAGGTCGCGAAGTCGACCCCGAACCTGATCAGCGCGCTGTTGATGCCGTAGCCGCAGGCCAGGTCGAGGATCTTCAGCTGACGGCGGCCGGTGCGGCGGCGCAGCTCCCGGATGGTCTCCGGGAGCAGCCCGCGGGTGAAGTCCGGGGTTCGGTAGCGCAGTGGCGCCAGCCGTTGGAAGTAGCCGCCCGGCAGCGGCTGGTGGTAGATCGGTTCGAACGAATGCTTGGCGAAGGTGCCCACGCGTCCTCCTGGATCGGGCGCCCGCAGCCTGCGCGGCTCGGGGCAGGACCTGACGGACCATCAATGTTGACATGGGCAGGGCGGCCCCAGCCATGAGCCGCTCCGGGCGCGGGCGGCGACTCCAGCGACCCCGGAGCGGAACCCGGGTTCTCCGGTGTTCTCCGCAGCACGCTGCGCGAGAAGTCGGCCGGGGGTCGCGGGGCGGGCGCCGCCCGGGCCGCCGGTGGCCCCCGGGGCCTGCGGCGGGCCGACCCCGACCGTGGTGAGCTGGGCCGATCCCGGTCGGTCCCGCCGTCATCAAGGATTCATCAGGGCGAGTGAACGAGCTTGCCCCGCCCGATCGGGTTGGCTTGAATGAACGTCATGAACCGACCGGCCCGCCACCACGACCGCCCGCCGCATCCGTGCGCGGGTCTGGTCGGCGCGCCGGCGCACGACGTCCGGTAGCGCTGCCTCCCCGCAGCCGAGCCCGGCCGAGCGGCGGGCGGGCCCCCAGTGGCCCGCCCGCGCCAAGCTCCCCACCGCCCTGCGGCGGCCCCAGCCCTGCTGATCCCCGGCCCGATCCGGGTGGTCGGCCGGCGGCCCGGTCCCGCAGTGGCCAGCAGCGCGCGCTCCCGCGCGCTCTCATCCGCACGTCCGGCCCCCGGGCGCGACCCCGTCGCGTCACGGCACCCCGGGCTGTGCCCAGCACCCCTTGGAATGGGTCATGTCCGCTGTCCTGAACAACTCGTCCGCCCTGTCCGGCCGCACCGCCCTGGTGACCGGCGCCTCCTCCGGCATCGGCTGGGAGAGTGCCCGGCTGCTCGGCGAACTCGGCGCCACCGTGCTGGTGCACGCGCGCACCGCCGAGGAGGGCGAGCGCGCGGTCGACCGCCTGGTCCGCGAGGCCGGCCTCGACGCCGGTCGACTGCACGCCTTCGCCGCCGACTTCACCCAGCTCGCCGAGGTCGCCCGGCTGGCCGAGCAGGTCGCCACCGCCTTCCCGTCGCTCGACCTGCTGGTCAACAACGCCGCCGTGATGGCCCCGGAGCGCTGCACCCTCTCCGCGGACGGCAACGAGGTCTCCTTCCAGGTCAACTTCCTGGCCGCGCACCTGCTCGCCAAGCTGCTGCGGGCGCCGCTCGCCGCGGCCGGCGAGGCCCGGATCGTCAACGTCTCCTCCTCGCTGCACCGCACCGCGTCGATGAACTGGAACGACCCCAACCGCACCAAGAAGTACTCCCGTGTCGCCGCCTACGCCCAGTCCCAGCTGGCGCTCACCATGGCCACCGGCGACATGGCTCCGGAGGGCAGCGGCTTCACCGCGGTCAGCGTCAACCCCGGCCTCTGCGACACCGCGCTGCTCCCGCTCTACGGCCGGGTCGGCGCGCCGCCGGCCGAGGGCGCGGCGGCCGTGGTCCGGCTCTGCCTGCCGGAGGTCCGGCTCACCAACGGCGCCTACTACGACGGCGGCGACATCGCGCCGACCGCCCCCGCCGCCCAGGAGGAGCGCTCCCAGCGCCGGCTGGCCAAGCTGACCGACCTGCTGGTCACCCGGGGCTGACACCCGGGGCTGACCCCCGGCGGCCGACACCCGCACCACCCCAGTCCGATCACGAGCGAGAGAGCGCGAACGCACCATGTCGAAGCGAGCCAGGAAGAAGCGGTCGCGGCGGAAGAAGAAGGCCAACCACGGCCGCAAGGCCTGCCAGTAGCACCGCCCCCGCAGTGAGCTGCCGCCCGGCACCGACCGCCCTCGGTGCCGGGCGGCTCCCTGCGTCGCGCGCCTCGACCGGGCGGTGTACGCCTCGACCGGGCGGTGCGCCGGCCCGGGCCCCGACCCGCCGTGGTCGGCCCCGGACCGGTGGACTAGGCTCGCCAGCCGGTGCGCCGGGAAGTCTGGTCGGCAACAGGAACAGCTCTGACCTCGTTGCCGGGAGGCCCGCGTGCTCGCCAGTTGCCCCACCACCGCCGACCGTTCGGACGTGGCGGCGGTGCGCTGATGCGGGCTCTCCTCGGTCGCGCGCTGGGCGGGCTGCAGACCACCGCCGAGTGGCGGCGCGAGCACCTGCGGACCAACCTCTGGCTGGTCCCGGCCCTCGAGTCGCTGGCCGCCGTGCTGCTCTTCGCCGTCACCACCGGGCTGGACCGGGCCGCCTACGACGGCCGCTTCACGCTCGCCACCTGGGTGCTCAGCGGCACCGCCGACGGGGCCCGGCAGATCCTCACCACCGTCGCGGCCGCCATCATCACCGTGGTCGGCCTGGTCTTCTCGATCACGGTGGTCGCCCTCACCCTGGCCTCCACCCAGTTCGGTCCGCGGATGCTGCGCAACTTCATCCGCGACCGGGGCACCCAACTGGCGCTCGGCGCCTTCGTGGCCACCTTCTGCTACACCGTCCTGGTGCTGGTGGTGATCAGCCCCGGCCCGCACGGCGACTTCGTGCCGCACCTGTCCATCACGGTGGCGCTCGGCCTGACCGGGCTCGACCTGGTGGTGCTGGTCTACTTCGTCAACCACATCGCGACCATGATCCAGCTGCCCCAGGTGATCGCCGGGATCGCCGCCGACCTGGCCCGGGCGATCGAGGCGCAGGGCGGCGAGGACCAGCCGGCCCCCGGTGGCGGGGACGCCGGGCCGGACCGGGAGAAGCTGCTCGCGCTGGTCGCCGCGCGCGGCGCCGCCGTGCCCACCTCGGCCAGCGGGTACCTGCAGTACATCAGCCACGAGCACCTGGTCCGGATCGCCACCGAGGCGGACGTGGTGCTCCACCTGCCGTACCGGCCGGGCCACTTCCTGGTGCAGGGCCAGCCGCTGATGCTGGTCTGGCCGGCCGAGCACGCCCCGCGGGTGGCCCAGGAGCTGCGCCGCGGGCAGATCACCGGTCCCTACCGGACCCTGACCCAGGACATCTCCTTCGGCGTCGACCAGTTGGTGGAGATCGCCATCCGGGCCCTGTCGCCCGCGGTCAACGACACCTTCACCGCCCTGACCTGCATAGACTGGCTCGGCGACTGCCTGTGCCGGATCAACCTGAGCTGGCACCCGCAGCGGGTGCACCGGGACCGCGCCGGCCGGATCCGGCTGATCGCCTACCAGGCCGACTACGACCGCCTGGTGCAGCGCGCCTTCGAGAAGATCCGCCAGTGCTCGGGTGCGATGCCCGCGGTGATGATCCGTCAGCTGGAGTCGCTGGGGAAGGTGATGGAGCAGACCGCGCTCGCCGGGCGGCGCGCCGTGCTGCTGGAGCAGGGGGCGATGATCTGGCGGCTCTGCGAGGCGACCGTGCCGGAGCCCGCGGACCGCTCGGACGTGCGGCGGCGCTACGACGTGCTGCTGGCCACGGCGGCCGCGCTGGACGAGGCGGACGGGGTGCCGGCGGCCCTCGCGGCGGTGCCGGGCGCGGGGAGCGCGCCGGGCGGTGCGGCCGGTCAGAGCGTGAGCGCGGCGAGGGTGAGGGCGGTCAGGACGATGGTGGCCCCGGCCACCATGAAGCCGTACTCGACGGCCCGCCGCTCCCGCCCCTGGACCAGCACCCGGCGCGGGTCGGCCGGGTCGTAGCGGACCGTCACCTCGGGCCCCGGGGTTCGACTGAGCGGCGAGTGGACCTCCAGCAGCAGTCCGTCCCGGGTGGCGAACTGGAGCAGCGCCCGCCCCTCGGCCCGCTGCTTCACCACGGCCGCCGCCGGCACGCCCAGCCGGTGCAGCCGGCGGGTCTCGGCCAGCCCGACGGCGCCGGCCAGGTAGGCGAGCACCCCGCCGAACAGCAGGTTGAACACGAGCAGTCCGAGCATGGCGGCCTCCCTGTGCATCCCGCTGCCCACGGTAGCCCCGCGGGGTGGTCCGGCGGTATCCCAGGCGTAGCCGGGCGCCCGCCGGGTATCCCGTCCCCCGGAGGAAACCGGCGGGCATCGGGGGACACCGTGGCAGGAGGCAGCGCCGAGGCAGTCCACCGGCTGCTGGCGGCCGGGGTCCGCGACCGGGTCTTCCCCGGCGCGGTCTGGGCCGTCGGGGACGCGGCCGGGCTGCAGGACACGGGCGCCGTGGGCCTGCTCGACCCGGGCGAGCCGGCCGCGCCGATGTTGCCGGGCACGCTCTTCGACCTGGCCAGCCTCACCAAGATCGTGGCCGTCTGGACCGCCGTCGGCAGCTGCCGGCAGGCCGGCGACCTCCCGCTGGACGAACCGCTCGGCAGCTACTGGCCCGAGGTCGCTGGCCACCCGCTGCACCGGATCACCGCCCGGCAGCTGCTCGCCCACACCGCCGGCCTGCCGCTGCGCGCCCGGCTGCAGGAGTGCTTCGGGAGCGAGCCGGCCGCGATCCGCCGCGGGGTGCTGCGGGCGGCGCTGCACCGCCCGCCCGGCGAGGCGGTGGAGTACACCGACCGCGCCGGGCTGATCCTCGGCTACCTGGTCGAGCACCTGACCGGCACACCGCTCGACCGGCTCGCCGCGCGCTGCTGCTGGCGCCCGCTCGGGATGGGGCGGACCCGGTTCGGTCCGCTGCCCCCCGAGGTGGTCGCCGGCTGCGCGCCGACCGAGGCCGATCCGTTCAGCGGACGCCCGTTCCGCGGCGTGGTGCACGACCCCTCGGCCCGGCTGCTGGGCGGCGTCAGCGGCATCGCGGGCGTCTTCTCGACCGCCGAGGACCTCGGCCGCTTCCTGCGGCATCTGCTCGACCCGGCGCCGCGACCGGGCGGCCCGGAGTACGGCACGGCGTGGGTCGAGGAGTCGTTCACCGTGCAGACGGGCTCGCTGGACCCGCCCCGCGGCCTGTTCTGGCAGGTCGCCCCGCGCACCGAGCCGGCCGCCGGGCTGTGGACCCACACCGGCTTCACCGGCACCGGCTTCTGGGTCTGCCCACGGTTGGGGCGCTGGGCGGTGCTGCTGACCAACAAGGTGTTCCACTCGCGCGAGGTCCAGCCCATCGCCGAGGTGCGGGACGCCTTCCGCACCCTGGTCTTCGGCTGAGTTCCGCGAACCTGGACTACTCGAACCGCAGCTCCGTCGCACCCCGGCGGCGCCAGAGCACCGGCAGGCTCAGCAGCGTCACCAGCAGCACCGCCGCGGCGCCCGCGCCGAGCAGTACCGCGATCTGGGACCAGGCGAAGGCGACCGGCAGGTGCCCCAGGGTCAACAGCACGGCCCCGAGCGCGAGCCCCGTGACCAGGGCGACGACCAGGCCGAGCAGCACCGGCAGCACGCTCTGCCAGAGCAGCGCGAGCGCCAGGGTGCGCGGCCGGGTGCCGAACGCGGTGAGCACGGCCAGGGTGCGGCGCCGCTCCCGCAACTGCTCCAGCAGGCCGACCAGCATGCCCGCACCGATCAGGGCGAGCACCACCACGGTGCCGGCGGTCAGGTCGCGGCGGATCGCGCTGAACCCGGGGTCGGGGGCGCGCTCGCTCGGCGAGTAGACGTGGGACTGCGGGTCGAGCAGGGCCGCGTCGGTGCGGATCAGCTCCTGGGCGTCCGGGGTCCCCGGGACCGGGTGGACCAGGAACCGCGCCTCCTGCCGGGCCAGTGCAGCGGTGGGCAGCGCGCCCGGGGTGGCCAGCAGCCCGGGGGCGATGAAGCCGTCCGGGGACGGGAGCGGTTCGACCGTGGCCCGGGCGGCCGGCACCTGCCAGCTGCCCTGCCACCGGTCGAGGCCGGTCAGCACGGTGCCGGCGGCCGGTGTGCGCGGGCCGCCGCCGGTGGCGAAGACGTCGCCGTCCGTGCAGTCGTCGATCCGGGCCAGGGTGCGCAGCGTGGCGCAGTCCGCCACCTCGATGGTGTAGCCGGTCGGGAACCCGGCGCCCGGGCCGCTCGGCGCGTCGGTGCGCTCGGCGTCGAGGCTGACGCTGCCGACCGCGTCCGCCACGCCCGGGGCGGCGCGCAGCCGTTGGGTGTCCTGGGCGAGCCGGTCGCCCGCGGTGGGGAGTCGGACGATCAGCACCGAGGGGTCCCGCGGGCCGGGGCCGACGGGGGCCGACCGGTCGCCGGCCATGATGCCGAGCAGGGTCTGCAGGGCGATCGCCCCGGCGACCGCGACCACGATGCCGGTCACCGGACGGGTGGCCGTCTCCGGGTTGAACCGCAGCCGGCCGACCGCCAGTTGCCAGGCGGGTGCCCCGCCGGTGCGGCCGAGCGCCCGGGACACCAGCCCGACCAGCGGCGGCAGCAGCGCAGCGGTACCGACGAGCAGCAGCACCAGGCCGGCGATCAGCACGGCCAGCGAGTCGGTCTCGCCCAGCGCGGCCAGCCGGTCGCGCCGGCTGAGCAGCAGGCCGAGGCCGAGCAGCGGCGGGAGCAGGCGCCACCACCAGCGGCGGGAGACCCGGGCGCCCTGGCGCACCACGCCGAGCGGCTCGGCGGCGATCCGGCGCATCGTGACCAGGGTGACCAGCACCGCCACCGCCGGCACGGCCAGCAGCGCGGCCGCCGCCAGGGCCGGCTGCGGCTGCACGTCGGCCGGGAAGACGCTCAGCCCGTCGAGCGAGATCCGGCCGATCTCCTGCCGGGCGAGCAGGAAGAGCCCGAGGCCGCTCGCCACGCCGAGCAGTGCGCCGGCCAGCGACTCGCCGGCCGCGATCCGGGCGGTGCCGGCCCGGTCGGCGCCGCCCAGGCGCAGCGCGGCCAGCCGCCGGTCGCGGGTCTCGCCGCCGAACCGGACCGCGGTGGCGATGAACACCCCCACCGGGCTGAGCAGGATCACCAGTCCCGCCACGGTGAGCAGCAGCAGGAGCGGATCGGTGGGCTTGGGCGGGAGCTCGGCGCGGAAGTGGTCGATCCGCACGGTGCCGGGGCGGTCGGCGTCGAGGGTGGCGGAGCCGAGGTAGAAGGCGTAGTCGTCGGGGCCGAGCAGGCCGGCGTCGCCGATCGTGCCGACGATCGGTCCGGGCAGCCGTTGGCGCAGCAGCGCGCCGCCGGGGGAGCGGAGCAGGCTCGCCAGCGCCGGTGAGACGGCCAGCTCGCCCGGGCCGGGGAAGCGGGTGAGGCCCGGTGCCGGCGCCGGGTCGGGCCCGTCGGGGCGGACCAGCCAGCCGGTGACGTCGCGGCCGTGGAAGGTGGTGCTCGCGTTCGCCAGCAGCAGGCTGCGGGCGGAGAGCGGGGCCGGGTCGATCGAGACCAGCGGGGCGGACTGCGTCCGCAGCCGGTCGTCGCGGTGCGCGCGGATGCCGGGAACGGCGGCGGCGAGCAGCAGGGCGGCGACGCCGAAGCCGACCCCGAGCCCGGTCAGCAGGGTGCGCAGCCGGGCGTCCCGGCCACCGGTGACGGCCAGGCGCAGGCCGAGCAGCAGCTCGGTGAGCCGCTGGGCGGCCCGGGGCAGCGGGCGCTCGGTGCCCGGGGTGCCGAGCGAGGCGGACGGGGTGCCGAGCGAGCCGGACGGGCGGTCGGTCACGGACGGCCTCCCGCCGTGCCGTCGGTGCGCCCGTCGCGCACCACGATCTCGCGGTCCGCGTAGGCGGCCACCCGCAGGTCGTGGGTGACCAGCAGCACCGCCGCGCCGGACTCCCGGGCGGCCGCGCCGAGCAGTGCCATCACCTGCTCGCTGTGCAGCGAGTCGAGCGAACCGGTGGGCTCGTCGGCGAAGACCACGGCGGGCTCGGTGACCAGTGCACGGGCGATCGCGGCCCGCTGGCCCTGGCCGCCGGAGAGCTCGCCCGGCCGCTTGTCGGCGTGTCCGCCCACCTCCAGCCGCTCCAGCCACTCCCGGGCCCGGGCTTCGGCGGCGCGCCGGCGCACACCGTTCAGCCGCAGCGGCAGCGCGACGTTCTGCAGGCAGCTGAGCTCCGGGACCAGCTGGCCGAACTGGAAGACGAAGCCGAACTCGGTGCGGCGCAGCGCGCTGCGCCGGGCGTCGGAGAGCCGGCCGAGGTCCTGGCCGCGGTAGCTCACCGTGCCGGAGTCCGGCCGGATCAGGCCGGCCAGGCAGTGCAGCAGGGTGGACTTGCCGGAGCCGGAGCGGCCGAGCACGGCGACCAGTTCGCCGGGCGCCAGCTCCAGGCCGGCGCCGGTGAGCGCGGGGGTGAGGCCGAAGCTCTTGTGCAGGTCGGTGGCGGCCAGCAGGGCACCGGACGGGCCGTCGGCCGCGGCGGGCCGCGGGGCGGTGGCGGGGGAGAGCGGCATCAGGCGGTCACCTTCCGGGCCAGCTCGTCCAGCCGGGCCGCGGTGAGGTCCAGCCAGCGCAGGTCGGCCTCCAGGTGGAACAGCGCGTGGTCGCAGAGCAACTGGTCGACCAGGTCTCCGTCGAGCTTGCGCCGGGTCAGCTCGCGCATCCGGCGCAGGTGTTCGGTGCGCTGGGTGTCGAGCAGGGTGTCCGCCGAGCGGCCGGTGAGCAGGGCCAGCACCACCTTGGTGTACAGGGTGCTCTGCAGCTGGGCGGAGGGGTCCTCCGGCTCGGTCAGCCAGCGGGCCACGTCGGTGATCCCGGCCTCGGTGATCACGTAGCGCTTGCGCTCGGGGCCCTCGCCCGGCTCGGTGCCGTCGACCTCGACCAGGCCGTTCTTCAGCAGGCGGGAGAGGGTGGCGTAGACCTGGCCGTAGGGGAGCGCGCGGGCCTGGCCGAAGCGTTCGTCGTAGGCGCGCTTGAGGTCGTAGCCGTGGCTCGGGTGGGACTCCAGGAGTCCGAGGATGGTGTGGCCCAGTGACATGCCGTCGACTATACACACGATGTATACCTGCGATGTATACCTGGGATGCATAGTCGGCGCGGGCAGCTTGACGGCAGGTCAGCGGCGGGTGGCGGGCCATCAGCTCGGGCCGGCCCGCCACCCGCCGCCCGCCCCCAGCGCGCCGGGGTGCGCCGCGGGGACGGGCACGGCAGGCTGGGCTCTGGTGACCGGCAAGCCGGACGAGCGACTGGAGTCAGCTGGATGAACGCGCAGAAGTCGGCCGACATCGGCGTCACGGGACTGGCCGTGATGGGCCGCAACCTGGCCCGGAACTTCGCCCGGCACGGCCACCGGGTGGCGCTGCACAACCGCACGCCCGCCCGCACCAGCGCCCTGATGGCCGAGTTCGGCCACGAGGGCGCCTTCGTGCCGACCGAGACCATGGAGCAGTTCGTCGCCGCGCTGGAGCGGCCGCGGCGGATCATCATCATGGTCAAGGCCGGCGAGCCCACCGACGGCGTGATCGACGAGCTGCTCCCGCTGCTCGAACCGGGTGACATCGTGGTCGACGGCGGCAACGCGCACTTCCTGGACACCCGGCGGCGCGAGGCCGCACTGCGCGAGCGCGGTCTGCACTTCGTCGGCACCGGCATCTCCGGCGGCGAGGAGGGCGCGCTGGAGGGGCCGAGCATCATGCCCGGCGGCACCGCGGAGGCCTACCGCTCGCTCGGCCCGCTGCTGGAGTCGATCGCCGCCAAGGTCGACGGGCAGCCGTGCTGCACCCACGTCGGCCCCGACGGCGCCGGACACTTCGTCAAGATGGTGCACAACGGCATCGAGTACGCCGACATGCAGCTGATCGCCGAGGCCTACGACCTGCTGCGGCACGGCGCGGGCCGGCAGCCCGGCGAGATCGCCGAGGTCTTCCGGTCCTGGAACGAGGACCGGCTGGAGTCCTACCTGATCGAGATCACCGCCGAGGTGCTCGGCCACACCGACGCCGCCACCGGCCACCCCTTCGTCGACGTGGTGCTG
This sequence comes from Kitasatospora sp. LaBMicrA B282, assembly GCF_050325825.1. Lineage (NCBI taxonomy): Bacteria > Bacillati > Actinomycetota > Actinomycetes > Kitasatosporales > Streptomycetaceae > Kitasatospora > Kitasatospora sp. LaBMicrA B282. The sequence goes on along the minus strand of NZ_JBNQTI010000093.1, from coordinate 3,908 downwards.
GACCGCGCCGAGCAGAAGGGCACCGGGCGCTGGACCGTGCAGACCGCGCTGGAACTCGGCGTCCCGGTCAGCGGCATCGCCGAGGCCGTCTTCGCCCGCTCGCTCTCCGGCAGCGCCGGGCTGCGCGAGGCGGCCCGCGGCCTGCCCGGGCCGACCGAGACCTGGCTGGACAGCGCCGCGGCCGACCGCTTCGCGGGCGACGTGGAGAAGGCGCTCTACGCGTCCAAGATGGTCGCCTACGCCCAGGGCTTCAACCAGATCCAGGCCGGCAGCGCCGAGTACGGCTGGGACATCCAGCCCGGCGCGATGGCCCGGATCTGGCGCGGCGGCTGCATCATCCGGGCGCAGTTCCTGAACCGGATCACCGCCGCCTACCAGGCCGACGGCCTGCTGCCCACGTTGCTCACCGACGAGTACTTCCAGCAGGCGCTGGGCGATGCCCAGTCCGCCTGGCGCCGGGTGGTCTCCACCGCCGCCCAGCTCGGCGTGCCGGTGCCCGGCTTCGCCACCGCGCTCGCCTACTACGACGCGCTGCGCGCCGGGCGGCTGCCGGCCGCGCTGATCCAGGGGCAGCGCGACTACTTCGGCGCCCACACCTACCGGCGCACCGACCGGGACGGGGTCTTCCACACCCTCTGGTCCGGGGACCGCAGCGAGCAGCAGCAGTGAGCCCCGGGCCCGGGGCGGGCGCCGCGGTCCGCCGGGCGGCAAGGCGTCAGGGGCTGACCGCGAGGATCACGTAGGCGGCCAGCACCGACAGGTGCACCCCGCCCTGCAGCGGCGTGGCCCGGCCCGGGATCACCGTCAGGGTGCCGACCGCGACGGTGAGGGCGAGCAGCACCAGGTGGGTCGCGCCGAGCCCCAGGATCAGCGGTCCGTTCAGCCAGATGGTGGCCAGCGCCACCGCCGGGATGGTCAGCCCGATGCTGGCCATCGCCGAGCCGAGCGCCAGGTTGAGCCCGATCTGCACCTGGTCGCGCCGGGCGGCGCGGACCGCGGCGATGGTCTCCGGCAGCAGCACCATCATGGCGATCACCACCCCCAGCACCGAGGCCGGCAGTCCCGCCGAGGTGAGCCCGCGCTCGATGGTCGGCGAGACCGCCTTCGCCAGCCCGACCACCGCGACCAGGGCGATCAGCAGCAGCGTCAGGCTGAGCCCGGCCGCCCGCGCGGAGGGGCGCTCGTCGTGCGGGTCGGTCTCGGTGTCGTGCAGGTGCGGCGGCAGGAAGTACTCCCGGTGCCGCACCGTCTGGGTGATCACGAAGACCCCGTAGAGCACCAGCGCGGCCGCCGAGGCGAAGGAGAGCTGGGTGGGGGAGAACTGCGGCCCGGGGGTGCTGGTGGTGAAGGTGGGCAGGGCGAGGCTGAGGGTGGCCAGGGTGGCGACGGTGGCCAGGGCGGCGCCGGTGCCCTCCGGGTTGAAGACCGCCACCCGGGTGCGCAGCGCGCCGAGCAGCAGGCAGATGCCGACGATCCCGTTGCAGGTGATCATGACGGCGGCGAAGACGGTGTCCCGGGCCAGGGTTCCGTTCTTGCTCGGCGCGTCCGCCATCAGGGTGACGATCAGTCCGACCTCGATGATCGTCACCGCCACCGCCAGGATCAGCGACCCCAGCGGTTCGCCCACCCGGTGCGCCACCACCTCCGCGTGGTGCACCGCCGCCAGCACCGCCCCCATCAGCACCAGGGCGGCGAAGGCGGCCACCACGTCGGGCAGCGAGCGCCCCCAGACCAGTCCCAGCAGCACCGACGCCAGCGGCGGCAGCAGCAGGGTCCAGCGGCTGAGGGCGGCGGTCAGGGCAGTGGGCAGCGGTCCGGTCATCGGACCGAGCTTGGCAGACCGGCGGCTCGGCGAAGCGTCAGAAACGCCGCAGGTCCGCCGGTCGGCCGGGGGTCGGTGTGCCGGACCGCGGCTCCACCAGGGCGAGGGTGGCCGGCAGCTGCGAGTGCAGCGGCGCGGGCAGCGCCTCGGGGTCGAACCAGCCGAGCGCGTCGAACTTGTGCGGCTCGCCGATCGCCACCGCCGCCGGGTCCACCCGGACCGCGCAGACCACCGCGACCCAGTGCGAGTCCACCGGGTCGCCGCGCAGCACGTTGCGCACCCCGAGGACCGCGACCTCCAGCGCCTCGGCGGCGTACTCCTCCCGCACCTCGCGGGCCACCGCCGTCTCGAACTCCTCGCCGAACTCCAGCGCCCCCGCCCCGCAGTCCCACCGCCCCGGCTCGTCCCGGGCACCCGCTGCCCGCCGGGCCAGCAGGATCCGCCCGCCGCCGTCGTGGCAGACGAAGACGCAGGACACGCCGATCCGCTGCGACCCTTCCTGACCCGCCATCAGAAGTGCTCCACCAGCTCGGTGAAGGCGCTCAGGTGCAGCACCCGCCGGTCCGCCGGGTCCAGCTCGGCGTGGTCCAGCACCCAGGTGTGCTGGTGCGGGATGAAGACCGCGTTCAGTCCGGCCGCCCGCGCCGGGACGATGTCCGACTTCGGCGAGTTGCCCACCATCCAGCTGACCTCGGGCGCCAGGCCGTGCTCGGCGGCCAGCCACCGGTAGACCGCCACGTCCTTCTCCGGCACGATGTGCACCCGCTCGAAGTACCCCGCCAGGCCGGAGGCGTCCACCTTGGCCTGCTGCTCCGCCTGGTCGCCCTTGGTCAGCAGCAGCAACCGGTGCCGCTGCGCCAGACCGTCCAGGGTCTGCGCCACCCCGGGCAGCAGCTCCACGTCGGCGCCGGAGACGCTCGCCGTGAGCGCCGCGAACCCGTCCTGTTCGCCCGCCGTGGCCGCCCGGCCGTGCAGCTGCTCGAAGCACTCCGCCAGGCTCCGCCGGAACACCTCGGTCCCGTACCCGTACCGGGCCACGTTGGCCGCCTCGATCCCGTCGAGCACCGCCCGGGCCGCCGCCCGCTCCGGCGCGGGCGGCACCACCTGGTCGAGGAAGGCCTCGATGGCGCGCTCGAAGCGGATGTTGTTCTCCCACAGGGTGTCGTCGGCGTCGAACACCAGCACCTGATCACTGCGTCGCATCCGGCCATTGTGCGTCGTGCGGGCGGCCGGGGCAGCCGCTTTTCGGCAGCGCGGGGCGGCGGGTCGGCGCCGCCGGGTCCCGCCCGGTCCGCCGCGTCCCGGCGGTGCACCCGGGTCCCGACAGTGCGCCCAGGGCCCGTCAGTGCAGGCGGGCGCGGAGGAGGTAGCTGCGGGCGACCGCGGTGGCGAAGGCGGTGGGGTCGAGCCGGCCGCTGCCGAGGGCGGCGGCGAGGGCGGTGGCGGCCTGCTCGCCCTGGGCGGGGTCTTCGGCGGAGCAGAGGATCAGGTCCGCGCCGGCCTCGGCGGCGGCGACGGCGCGGTGCGCGGTGTCGCCGTAGGGCTGCAGGGCGCCGGCCTCCAGGGCGTCGGTGACGGTGACGCCCTGGAAGCCGAGCCGGTGGCGCAGCTCGTCGCCGATCACGGTGCGGGACAGGCCGGCCGGGCGGTCCGGGTCGAGGGCGGGGTAGACGGCCCAGGAGAGCATCACCAGGTCGACCCCGGCACCGATGGCGCTCGGGTACGGCGCCTCGTCGGTCCCGGTCAGCCGCTCCCGGGAGGCCGACAGGGTGACCGGGAGCCGGTCGGTGTCGGCACCGGCCGGCGCGCTGCCCAGGCCGGGGAAGTGCTTGGCGGTCGCCGCCACCCCGGCCCGCTGCTGGGCGGTGACGAAGGCGCTGCCCAGCGCGGCCACCGCCGCCGGGTCGCGGCCGAAGGAGCGCTGCGCGGCGTCGATGAAGTCGCCCGGCTCGGCCGCGACGTCCAGCACCGGGGCGAGGTTGACGTTCAGTCCGGCGTCGCTCAGCGCGCGCGCCGCCCCGCTGCCGGCCCGGGCGGCCGCGGCCACCGGGTCCAGAACGGAAGAGGCGCGTTGGGGGGGAGGAGG
>NZ_JBNQTI010000092.1:0-34295 GCF_050325825.1 Kitasatospora sp. LaBMicrA B282 | reverse complement strand
GGCCCGCGCCGGCCCGCCGCCGCGGCGGTGCCGGCCGTCCCGCCGCGTGCCCCACGCGGTGTCAGGGACCAGACCAGCCCGACGAGTTCGTGGTCCGGTCGCGGCCGGGTGACCAGCGAGACCGCCACGCTGACCGCGATGTCCACCACGAACGCGGCACTGGCCGCGACGAAGCTGGGCCCCTGGCCGGACAGGTGCAGCACCTGGTGCCGGTTCAGCTGGTCCACCGTGAAGGCCGCGGCGGTGCCGGCGATCAGGCCGAGGCCGCCGGCCGCCGGGGTGGTGCGCTTCCAGAACATGCCCAGGATGAAGGTGGCGAAGAGCGGCGCGTTGAAGAAGGAGAACAGGGTCTGGAGGTAGTCCATGATGTTGTTGTAGCCACTGGCGATGAACGCCGTCCCGATCGCGATCGCGCAGCCCAGGGCGGTGACGGTGCGCCCCACCCGCAGGTAGTAGGCGTCCGGCCGGTCCTTGACCACGTAGGCCTGCCACAGGTCGTAGGTGAAGACCGTGTTGAACGAGCTGACGTTGGCGGCCATCCCGGCCATGAAGGCGGCCAGCAGGCCGGTGATCGCCACCCCGAGCATGCCGCTCGGCAGCAGGTCGCGGATCAGCAGTTCGATCGCGTTGTTGTAGGTCACCCCGTTGCCCAGGGTGCCGCCGCTCGCCTTGTAGGCCGCCAGCTCGGGGGAGAGCACCGCGGCCAGCATCCCCGGGACCACGATCACCAGGGCGATCAGCGCCTTCGGGTAGGCGCCGATCAGCGGGGTGCGGCGGGCCGCGGACATGCTGCGGGCGGCCAGCGCGCGCTGCACCTCGGCGAAGTTGGTGGTCCAGTAACCGAAGGAGAGCACGAACCCGAGCCCGAAGACGATGCCGATCACCGAGAGCGCCGCGTGCCCGATCCCGGTGAGGTTGCTGCCCGGCCAGGAGTGCAGCTGGGCCGCCGCGTCGACGTTCGTCGCCCGGATCCGCGTGGTGAGCCCGTGCCAGCCGCCGATCTTGTGCAGCCCGACCAGGGTGAGCGGCACCAGCATCGCCACGATGACGAAGAACTGCATCACCTCGTTGTAGACCGCCGCGGAGAGCCCGCCGAGCGTGGTGTAGGCGAGCACGATCACCGCGGCGGCGATGATCGACACCCAGAGCGGCCAGCCGAGCAGCAGGTTGACCACGGTGGCCAGCGCGTACAGGTTGACCCCGGCGATCAGCACCTGGGCGAGGGCGAAGCTGAGCCCGTTGACCAGGTGCGCGAACGGGCCGAACCGGCGCAGCAGGAACTCGGGCACGCTGCGCACCTTGGAGCCGTAGTAGAACGGCATCATCACCAGGCCGAGGAAGACCATGGCCGGGATCGCGCCGATCCAGTAGTAGTGCACGGTGGGCAGGCCGAACTGGGCGCCGTTGGCGGTCATGCCGAAGATCTCCACCGCGCCGAGGTTGGCGGAGATGAAGGCCAGGCCGGTCACCCAGGCGGGCAGCGAGCGGCCGGAGAGGAAGAAGTCGAGGCTGGAGGAGACCGAGCGGCGGGCCAGCGCGCCGATCCCGAGCACCATGGCGAAGTAGAGGCAGAGCAGCAGGTAGTCGATGGGCCGGGCGTCCAGCCGCAGCGTGGCGGCGGCCAGCTCGTGCAGCGGTGCCGGCGCTGGTGCCGGTGCGGCACCGACGCCGGGCGCGGGCGCGACCGCGACGGCCGGTCCGTGCAGGGCCAGGACGGCCGGTGCGTGCAGGGCCGGGACGGCCGGGAACGGTGCTGCCAGGTCGATCACGGGACCTCACCCCCTCGGGAGCCCGTTCTAGCAGCGCTGCGGGGCTGCGGCCGCCGCTTGTCACCCGGGAGTGGGCGTGTCCCCCTCGTCCGGCACGGCGGCCGGGCCGCCCGCCGCCGGGGCCAGGAAGACCTCCGGCACCTCGTTCGCCGCCAGCACCTGCCAGAGCAGCTGCGCCAGCCGGGCCCGCTCGGCGGGGGCCAGGTCGGCGCCCAGCGCCGCGACCCGGCGGCTGGTGTCGAGGTAGAAGGCCGCGGCGACCTCGCTGCCCGGCGCGGTGAGCGCGACCCGGACGGCGCGCGCGTCGCGGGCGTCCGTGCTCCGCGCGACCAGGCCCAGCCGGGCGGTGCGGTCGACCAGCCCGGTGAGGCTGGAGCGGGCCAGGTGCAGCACCTCGCCCAGCTCGCCCATGCCGTGGGGATGCGCCATCAGGACGCAGAGCAGCTGCCCCTGCTGGGGGGTGATCCCGTGGTCACGGGCGGCCGCGGTGTAGACCGAGTCCACCAGGAACGAGGTGCGCACCAGTGCCGGCACCACCCCCGGCCGCCCGTCCTCGGCCTTTCCCATTTGTTCAGACTACGCCCGTTTGTTCACAGCCCGCCCGGTCGCTGCTTTGTGGTGCGAATTGTCCGGCCTGCCCGTCCGGCACAGTGGTGCTTTCCCGGGCCCTGCCCGGCGGTGAGCCGCCGCGGACCCATCTTGTCTATACAACTCCCCTCGGATCCTGGCCATTTCGGCCAGGACCCGTTGGCCCGGTGTTCGCCCCGCGGACAGCCGGGGCCGCAACGATGACGCGGCACCACCCATGGTCGCCCCGGACTGAGAAGGGTCACTGGAGATGAGACGAGTTTGGCGAGCGCTGTTGGCGGTCGTCGCCCTGCTGGGCGGACTGCTCGCCGTGCAGCCCGCGAGCGCCGCGACCAGCAGCGGAAACCTGATCGTGAACGGTGACGCGGAGGCGGGGTACTGCACCAAGGACTGGACCGCCGCCACCACCATGCCGGGCTGGAGCGTACTCTCCGGCAGCCCGAACGTGATGTGCTACGCGGTCGGCAGCATCGGCCACCCGGCGAGCCCCGCGCCCGGCAACGCCTTCTTCGCGCCCGGCAGCCAGGGTGACGGCGCGATGGTGCAGACCGTGAACGTCTCCTCCGCGGCTAGCGCGATCGACGCCGGCGGCGTCTCGTACGACCTGTCCGGCTGGCTCGGTGGCTGGACCACCTACGCCGGCCACGTGCAGGTCTCGCTGCAGTTCCAGAACGCGTCCGGCGGCCAGCTCGGTTCCACCGCGAACCTGCCCACGGTCACCGCCGCGGACCGCTCCAACACCACCGAGCTGCTGGCCCGCGACCTGAAGGGCGCCGTCCCGGCCGGGACCCGCTCGATCCAGGTCGAGGTGCAGTTCCAGAGCAGCGCCAGCGAGGCCGGTTACCTGGACAACCTCTCGCTGACCCTGGACACCCCGGTGACCGCGCCGACCCTGGCGCCCCCGGTCTCCGCGGTGCCGGGCTACGACCACGTCTTCATGGTCATGATGGAGAACACCGACTACAACCAGGTGATGGGCGACCCGGGCGACACCCCGTTCATCCACAGCCTGATGTCGCAGGGCGCCTCGCTGAACGACTACCACGGCGTCTACCACCCGAGCGACGAGAACTACCTGGCGGTCGCGGGCGGCGACACCTACACCACCGGCGCCACCTACTTCCCCAACATCAACGACCCCAAGCAGAACCTGGGTGACACGCTGGAGGCCGCCGGCAAGAGCTGGAAGGCCTACGAGCAGGGCATGGGCACCCCCTGCAACACCAGCAACAACAACGACTCGTACTACGAGCCGGACGACGCGCCCTTCTTCAACTACACCGACGTCAGCGGCAACGCGAGCCGCTGCGCCGGGCACCTGGTGGACACCAACCAGCTGGCCACCGACCTGCAGTCCACCGCCACCACGCCGAACTTCTCCTGGCTGGCCGCCGACGACTACAACGACGGCGAGGCCTCCGGCAACGGCAACGCCACCAGCCTGAAGACCCAGGACGCCTGGCTGAAGCAGACGCTGACCCCGATCATGCAGTCCCCGGCCTGGACCACCCAGAAGTCGCTGCTGATCGTCACCTGGGACGAGGACGAGAGCGAGCCGGGCAACCACGTGGCCGCGATCGTCGACGGCTCGCAGGGCACCGTCCCGGCCGGCACCACCAGCACCACCCGCTACGACCACTACAGCACCGCGCGCACCATCGAGGCGGCGCTCGGCCTGCCCGGCATCACCGCCAACGACACCTACGCGACCCCGCTGAACGACGCCTTCCAGCCGAGCTCCGCCCCCGCCCCGGCGCCGACCAGCACCCTGACCACCGCTACGCCGAGCGTGCCGGACGGCTCCAGCGTCACCTTCCAGTACTCGACGCCGGCCGGCACCACCAGCTCCACCAACTGGATCGGCATCTACCCGACCGGCGTCACCCCCGGCTCGCAGTCCTCGATCACCTGGCAGTACGCGCCGAACGCCAGTGGCAGCCTGACCTTTGACACCGGCAAGCTGAACGGTGCCGGCGCCTACAGCGTCTGGTACCTCTACAACGACGGCTACACCGCGCTCGCGGGTCCGCTCAACCTCACCGTGAGCTGAACCGCGCGCCGTTCGGGCGCGCCGTCGACGGCCGGCTCCACCCCTGCTGTGCGGGGTGGGGCCGGCCGTTCGCGTTTCCGCATTCCCCGGGGCTCGATCGGGTGCGGCCGGTGCGGTCTCCGTAATCTGGCCGAAATACTGCGCAACCCCGGCTGGAATGAGGTGCCGCGGCATTCCCCGGGCTGTGACCTCCATCGCATCCGACCGTCCACCAGTGCGGTACGTGTGCTGACTGTTCATCAAGTGCAGGTTCTGCGCGCTAGTGTGAAGCAGGCGGTCGCGCCATCCGCGATCGTCTCCTCCAATCGGCCGAGCCGCCGCCGGGCACCCCCATCCCGACGGCAGCGGCGCGGAAACCGCCCACCGCGGATTTCCGGGTGCGACCCAATCCCCACGAGGGCCTGCGCATTCGATCGCGAGGACTTCCTGCACGATGCAACGCGTCGACCCGCGGAGCGTCAGCAACCCTGGGGAGATATTTTGATACTTCAACAATTCGCGCCTGTTCAACTCGACGACATATCCGGGCTGCTCGCGCTCTACCGCGAGGTCTACGGCACCAGCTACGCCCTGCCGATCGGCACCGACCCCGAGGTGATGGCCCGGGAGATCGCCTCCCCGCAGACCACCTGGCTGGCCGCCCGCGAGGCGGACACCGGGCGGATCGTCGCCACCATCATCGGCACCACGGACCCGGTGGAGCGGCTCGGCAAGCTCCAGGGCCTGGTGGTGCACCCCGACGCCCGCGGCACCGGCCTGGCCCACCAGGCGGTCCGGCAGCTCGCCGACCGGCTGCTGGCCGGGGAGTCGGGCGCCGACTCGGTCTACGCCACCGCGCGCACCAACTCCACCGCGCCGCAGCGCGTCTGCCTGGCCGCCGGCTTCCGGGCCCTGGGCATCTTCCCGAACCTGCGCAAGGCCGAGCGGCACGAGACCATGGTGCTGCTCGCCAAGCACCGCCCCGAGGTGCTGGACCGCCGGCTGCCGGTGGAGCGGGTGCCGGCCGGTCTGGCCGACCTGGTGCAGGCCCTGCACCAGGCCGTCGGCCGCCCCGAGCAGCTGCTGCCCGACCTCGACCACGAGCCGCTGCCGAAGCGCCAGCACGGCGCCGGCACCGCCGATCTGGAGCTGATCGACGCACCCAGCTTCGTGCGCCGCCGCACCACCGAGGCGCTGCCCGACCCGGAACAGCGCTTCTACCCCTTCCACACCCCGAACACCATGCTGACCTCGGCCGACGGCCGCCACGAGGTCTACGCCCAGCTGAACCGCTCGGACGGCTACTGCGCCCTGATCGGCGCCGCCCCCGGCAGCGGGGCGGGCCTGGCCGGACTGGCCGAGGTCTTCGACGCCGTGATCGGCAAGCTCGCCGAGGCCGGCGCCTCGCACCTGGAGGCGCTGGTGCCGCTGGACCGCCACGAGGACCTGCGCCTGCTGCTCGCCCACGGCTTCCTGCCCGCCGCCGCCTACCCGGCGATGCGCCGGCAGGGCGACGGCTGGCGCGACTACGTGGTGCTGGCCCGCAGCCTGCAGCCGCTGGACTTCCGCGGCCTGTCCATCGACGCGGCCTTCCAGCCCTTCACCGAGCAGTACATCGAACTGTGGAAGCAGCAGTACCTCAACACGCACGGGGTGTTCCAGTGAGCAACTACCTTGACCCGGTCCAGGTCCCGGACCCCGAGGCGCTGCCGCACGTCCAGCGGCTCTGCGACCTCGCCGACCCCTACGCGGTCTCCGCCGAGCACGACCGGCTGTTCGCCGCCGCGATGAACGAGTCGAACGCCTGGCACGCCGAGCGCTCGCCGTTCTTCGCCAAGCTCCTCGCGGCCGGCGAGGCCGCCAAGGAGCCGCTGGCCGACGTCGCCGACCTGGCCCGACTGCCCTTCGTGCACGCCAACTTCTTCAAGGCGCACGAGGTGGTCTCGATCCCGGAGCGGGACGTCAAGCTGCACGTCACCTCCTCCGGCACCACCGGCCAGAAGTCGCAGATGTTCTTCGACGCCTGGACGCTGCGCAACGGCCAGCGGATGGTCGCCCGGGTCTTCGACCACTACGGCTGGCTCGGCGAGGAGGAGCCGGTCAACTACCTGCTCTCCAACTACCAGCCGCGGCCCGGCCTGAACCTCGGCACCTCGTTCACCGACGAGTACCTCTGCCACTTCGCGCCGGTCCGCTCGGTGGAGTACGCGCTCAAGCACACCGGCAGCGGGCACGAGTTCGACCCCTTCGGCTGCGTCCGGGCCCTGCTGCGCTACGCCGAGGAGGGCGCCCCGGTGCGGATCCTCGGCTTCCCCGCCTTCCTCTCCTTCACCCTGGACCGGATGCGCGAACTCGGCCTGCCGCCGGTGACGTTGAACCCCAGGTCGCTGGTGGTCTTCGGCGGCGGCTGGAAGGGCCACGCCGACAAGCAGGTGGCCAAGCCGGAGCTGTACCGGCGGATCCACGAGCAGCTGGGCATCCCGGACGAGCGGATCCGCGACGGCTACGGCGCGGTCGAGCACTCGGTGCTCTACATGGAGTGCAAGCACCACCGGCTGCACGTGCCCACCTGGTCGCGGATGCTGGTCCGCGACGTGCGCACGCTCGCGCCGCTCGGGTACGGCGAGCGCGGCTACGCCCAGTTCGTCTCGCCCTACATCACCTCGGTGCCGGCCCAGTCGGTGCTGATGGGTGACCTGGTCTCGCAGCATGCCCCCGAGGAGTGCGGCTGCGGCCTGCCCACGCCCTGGTTCGCCGTGCACGGGCGGGCCGGGCTCAGCCGCAACAAGAGCTGCGCCATCGCCGCCGCCGAACTGCTCAAGGGGAAGTCCTGATGACCGATCGGATCCACTACTGGCAGGGCGAGTTCATCGACGACGCCGAGGCCGAGCAGCGCCTGGCCCGGCTCGACGAGACGGTGCAGCGCGTCCTCGCCCAGCCGCGGCTCAGCCCGCTGACCGTGCTGGGCGCCTGCGACCGGCTGGCCGCCGCGCTGGGCGACCCCGAGAGCCGGCAGGTCAAGGTCCTCACCGAGGAGCTGGTGCACGACGGCATCCCCGCCGCCGAGATCGAGCGGACCCTGCACGACCTCGCCGAGGCGCTGGGCCGCGAGGCGCTGGAGACCAAGCTGATCCGCGAGCTGGGCGGCATCGACCCGGCCCGCCTGGCCCGCTTCGACTTCCGCCGGGAGATCTTCGAGGGCTGGCTGCCGGTCGGCCTGCTGGTGCACATCGCCCCCGGCAACGCGCCCGCCGCCGGCGCCCTCAGCGTGTTGGAGGGGCTGCTGGCCGGCAACGTGAACGCGGCCAAGACCAGCGGCTCCGGACGCTTCACCCAGCTGCTGCTGAACGAGCTGGCCGACCTCGACCCCACCGGGGCGATCGCCGCCCGCACCATCGCGCTGGCCTTCTCCTCGGCCCGCACCGAGTGGCTGGCCCAGCTGCTCGCGCCCGCCGACGCGGTCGCCGCCTGGGGCGGCGAGGAGGCGCTGGCCGGGGTGACCGCGCTGCTGCCGGCCGGCGCCCGGCTGGTCGACTGGGGCCCCAAGCTCTCCTTCGCCTACCTGACCGACCACGCCTGGGACGACGCCGCCGCGCTGCGCGGCATCGCCGCCGACATCTGCCGGCTCGACCAGCAGGCCTGCGCCAGCCCGCAGTTGGTCTACCTGGACACCGAGGACCCGGAGCAGGTCTTCGCCTTCGCCGAGCGGTTCGCCACCGTGCTGGCCGAGGCCACCGCCGAACTCGGGCCGCGCGAGCGGGACCTGCTGGAGAGCGCCGAGATCAGCAACACCGTGGTGGTGGCGGGGCTGGAGGAGCACCTGGGGCTGACCCGGGTGCACGCCGCCCCCGACGGCAGCTGGCACGTGCTGGCCGACCTGCGCAGCGCGCTGCGGGCCTCCCCGCTGCACCGCACGGTCTGGGTCAAGCCGCTGCCGCGCACCCGGATCCTCGAGGTGCTGCGCCCGATGCGCCGCTACCTGCAGACGGTGGGGATCGGCGCCGACCGCGCCGACACCGCCGCGCTGGCCGACCTGGTGCTCGCCGCCGGCGCCCAGCGGGTCACCGTGCCGGGGCAGATGCTCGGCTCCTACGACGGCGAGCCGCACGACGGGGTCTACGCGCTGCAGCGCTACAGCCGCCGGGTGGACGCCCAGCTGGACGTCCGGTTCTCCGCCGACGCCTGCCTGGACGACCTGATCGGCGTGCGCGAACTGGCCCCGCCGCCGGTCGCGGTGACCCCCAAGTCCGAGTTCGAGCAGTTGCAGGGCGACCTGAGCCGGGCCGAGGTCTTCTTCCGCAGCGGCGGCAGCTCCGGCGCGCCCAAACTGTCCGCCTTCGCCTGGGACGACTACCACGAGCACATGCGCTCGGGCGCCGAGGGCCTGCTCGCGGCCGGCTTCGACGTGCGCTGCGACCGGGCGATGAACCTGTTCTTCGGCGGGCTGCTCTACGGCGGGTACAACAGCTTCTTCTCGGTGCTGGAGACGCTGCAGGCGGTGCAGTTCCCGATGGCCGCGCAGGACGACCACGCGCTGGTCGCCCGGGCGATCGTCGAGCACCGGGTGGACACCCTGTTCGGGATGCCCAACTACCTGCTGCGGGTCTTCACCGAGGGCGCCGAGGAGCTGCGCGCCTACCGCGGGGTGCGCAAGGTCTTCTTCGGCGGCGAGCACTTCCCGGCGGCCCAGCAGCAGTGGCTGCGCGAGGAGTTCGGGGTGGAGCTGATCCGCTCGGCCGCCTACGGCAGCGTGGACGCCGGGCCGCTGGGCTACCAGTGCGCCAATGCCCCGGCCCGGGTGCACCACCTGTTCAGCGGGCTGCAGACGCTGGAGATCCTCGACCTGGACGAGGACCGCCCGGCCCCCGAGGGCGCGGCCGGTCGGCTGGTCTTCACCGGCCACACCCGGCGCGGCCAGCGGCTGGAGCGCTACGAGATCGGCGACCTGGGCCGCTGGGTGCCCGGGGAGTGCCCGTGCGGCCGGCGCACCCCGCGGTTCGAGCTGCTGGGGCGGTTCGGCGACATCTTCCGCAGCGGCAGTCACTTCCTCAACTACCGGAGGTTCACCCAGGTCGCGGAGGAGGACCTGGGCCACCGGGGTGCGCTGCAGATCGTGCTGGCCGAGGACGAGCGGGCGCAGGAGACCCTGACGGTCCGTCTGGAGCAGGTCGACGAAGCCGAGTTGACCGAGTCGGCGGCGGTCCGGGCGTTCCTGGACGGGTACCTCGAGCTGGCCGCGGCGGTCGAGCGGGACAGACTGGTGGAGCTGCGGGTCGAGGCGCTGCCGGCCGAGTCCTTCGAGCGCACCGCGAGCAGTGGCAAGCTGCGCGAGGTGCTGGACCTGCGCGAGCGCAACCGCTGATCCGCGCGACGCGAACGGGGGTGCCGGCCGCAGCCGGCACCCCCGTTCGCGTGTCGCTCCGGCGGCTCGTCAGCCGAGGCGCTCGTCGAGCAGCCGGATCGCCTTGCCGGTGCGCGGGTTGATGCTCAGCCCGTCCGGGCCGACCCACTCCACGGCCAGCGGGTGGATCAGCCCGCGCGCCACGTGGTCGGCGAACATCGGGCGGGAGCGCTCCAGCCGATCGGCCAGGGTCCGTGCCAGCTCCGGTCGGCCGGCGGCGGCGGGCGCGTTGTCGGCCAGCCGCAGCACCAGCTGGTCCAGGCCGTCGTGGTGGCGCAGCACCACCTGTACGCCCTCGACGCGTCCGGCCTCGTCCGCGTCGGTCACCAGGGTGCGCAGGTCCTCCAGGTAGACGGTGACCGGGCCGACCCGGGCGCCCTCCTCGGAGCGGCCGAGCAGCCGGAAGCGGCGGCGCGGGAAGTCCACCCACTCGGCCAGGTCGCCCACCGGGTAGCGGATCATCGGCATCAGCCGGCGCACCAGGTCGGTGGCCACCACCCGCCCGGGCCGCCCTGGCTCCTCGATCGGCTCGCCGGTCTCCGGGTCGAGCAGCTCGACCACCTTGTCACCGGTGAAGACCTCGTGCACCCGGGCGTCCGGCTCGCCGGCCACCGGGCCGGCCAGGATGCCCGCGTCCACGCTGGCGTAGCCGATCGAGCGGACCGCGCAGTTGGGGAACGCCCTGGCCATCAGCGCCAGTTGGTCCGGGTAGAAGGCCTCGCCGCTGAAGAGTGCGAGCCGGATCCCGGGCAGCTCGCCGACCGTGTCCAGCACCTCGCGGGCCAGCCGGCAGAGCGAGGTCGGCGGGGCGGCGAGCACGGTGGCCGCGAAGTCGCGCAGCGTGCCGACCACGTAGTCCAGCGGTGCGGCGCCGCCGATCGGCAGCTGCACGGTGGGGACGGGCGCGTGCTGCAGCAGGTTGAGGGTGAAGACGAAGCTGGAGTACAGCTCGCCGGCGTAGAACAGGTTGGCCACCCGGTCGCCCTCGCGCAGCCCGGCGGCCGGCAGGCCGTCGCCGAACCGGCGGGCCATCGCCTGCCATTCGGCGCGGGTGTAGAAGGAGACCCGGGGGGCGCCGGTGGTGCCGCCGGTCTTGAAGACGATGCCGTCGGTGTGCGGGCCGGTGAGGACGGTGCTGTCGGTGATCCCGTGGCCGCTCCAGAAGACGGCGTGGTCGATCAGCGGCAGGGCGGTGAGCTCGGCGGTGTCGCTCGGGAGGTCCGCGTAGTGCTCCCGGTAGAAGGGGGAGCGGTCGCGGACGAAGCGGACGAGATCGGCGAGTTGAGGGTCAGTCATGGAGTCTGCCTTAGAAGATCATCGTGAGTGATGATCATATCTTCACTTCATGCTGCCCTGAAGAGATGACGACAAGTCAGCCGTGAGATGTCAGCCACGCGGCGACTCCCCGGGCCTGCATCGGGAACGCCTAGGCCCGGGCGCGGGCGGCCAGCAGTGCGGTGTCGTCCTGCGCCGGGTTCTCCGCGCTCGGCACGGCGGACAGCTGGTGCAGCACGGTGTCCAGCAGGTCCTCCAGGTCCGCGGCGGCCGGCAGCGGCAGCTCGGCGAGCCGGGCCAACGAGGTGTCGATGTCCTCGTGCCGGCGCTCCACCAGGCCGTCGGTGTACATCAGCAGCACCTGGCCCGGCAGCTGGGGGCGGGAGAGCGGCTCGTAGTCGGCCAGGCCGCTGCCCAGCGGCGGCCCGGTGGGCAGCTGGACCAGCTCGGTCGGCAGCCCCGGGGTGATCAGTGCCGGCGGCAGGTGACCGGCGCTGGCGAAGGTCCAGCGGCGCCGGTTGGGGTCGGCCAGGGCCAGCAGGCAGGTGGCCGGGCGGGCGCTGTCGTTCTCCGAGATCAGTGCGTCCAGCTGGCGCAGGATCCGGTGCGGCGGCAGGTCCATGCTGGCGGTGTAGCGCAGCATCGACCGGTAGGTGCTCATGTCCACCGCCGCCTCGACGCCGTGGCCCATCACGTCGCCGATCACCAGCAGGGTGCGCCCGAACGGCAGCCGGACCGCCTCGTACCAGTCGCCGCCGACCACCGAGCTGCTGCCCGAGGGCAGGTAGCGGGTGGCCAGCTCGAGGTTGGGGTGCGGGGTGGCCGGCTCGGCCAGCAGGGCCCGTTGCAGGTCCAGGGCCACGCCCTGTGAGCGGGAGTAGCGCAGCGCGTTGTCGATGCTGATCGCGGCGTGCCCGCACAGGTCCTCGATCAGCACCAGGCCCTCCGCGCCGAAGCCCGGCGCGGTGCCGCTCGGGCGGGCCAGCGAGAGCAGGCCGACGGTGCGGCCGCGGGCGGTCAGCGGGACGGCCAGCAGCCGGTCGATCCCGGCCGCCGTGGCCTGCGGGCTGTGCGGGGCGCCGGCCGTGGGGCGGCCGGCCAGCAGGCTCAGCGTGGCGGGCGCGTCCTGCGGGTAGCGGACCGTCTCGCCCGGCTGGGCCAGGCCGACCAGTCGCGGCAGCAGCGCCGGGCTCGCCGCCAGCGCCGCCCGGTGCAGCCGCAGCCGGCCGGCCACCGCGCCGCCCTGGCCGCCGGGCAGCAGGTCGACGGCGGCGAACTCGGCGATCCCGGTGTCCACCGCGAACTGGGCCAGCTCGGCGCAGGTGGTGTCCGCGTCCAGGGTGGTGCCGATCCGGTCGGCGGCGGTCTTCAGCAGGGTGAGCCGGGAGCGGACCTGCTCGTCGGCATCGGCGCTGACCAGCACCCCGGCCACCGCCCCGGCCGTGGTCAGCCGGCGGCAGCGCAGGGTCAGGCCCGGGCGCAGCCCGAGCTCGGCGGTGCGCGAGCCGGCCAGCGCCTGGCGCAGTGCGGGCTCCAGGGCGGCCAGCGCGGTGTCGGCGACCGGGTGGTGCAGCAGCTCGGTGGCCGGGCAGCCGGTAAGGGCCAGGAAGGCCAGGTTGGCCTCGATCCAGCGCAGCTCGGGGGTGAGCACGGCCAGGCCCACCGGCGCGCTGTCCAGTGCCGCGTGCAGCAGGGCGGCTCTGGCCGGCTCGGCGGTGCCGCTGCCCGCCGCGCCGGCATCCTGGTCCGAGGTCTCGGCCTGCACCGTCTTCTCCTGCCTTCGCGCCCCGCGGGCGAACCCGCGACCCTGCCCATGATCGCGCCGACCGTGCTCGCACCGCTACCACCGAACGCGACCGGATCCGGCGGAGCGGACCCGGCGCACGGGAGTGCGGTCCAGTGTGCCTGGCCTGCCAGGGTGGCACACAATCGCGGCCGCCGAGCGCCGCCCCGCTGACCGGTCGTCAGGCGGGCGACGGTTCGGCGACGGCCGATCAGGCGGCCGCGCGGGCCAGGTGACTGAGGGTGCATCAGTGGTCTGGATGGGGTCCGCGGGGCGGCGGTCGCGGATTGTAGAGCGTCGGACCCGCGAGCGTGATCGGCGAGGTCTTGATCAAGCCAGTGCGTGGCGGGCCGTTACCGCGGAGTAAGCGGAATATCGCATTCCGATAGATCATCGTCCGTTTCCGGACGGACGGCTCTGACCTGTGCGTTCGTCGAATCGGCGGCGGGCCGGCGGGCGGCTTCCGGCTTTGGCGCGTTCACTTCGTACAGCGGTTCCCGGGAAGCCGACCTTGCTAACGTCTGGCTCGGCCGGTCGAGCCCGGTCCCGCTTCCCATCCCGCCCCTGCTCTGCTGCGCCGCCGGCCGTGCCGGCGCGCTCCTTGGCATGCGCATGACGTTCTACGTTTCACCGTTCTGACTCCCGGGAGCCCACATGACCACCGAACCGGCCGTCGCCCCGGCCACCGCCAGCAGCCCGACCAGCCAGTTCAGCCTGAGCACCGCGGCCGCCCGCACCCTGACCACCACCACCAAGTCCGCCCCGCAGATGCGCGGCATCAGCTCCCGCTGGCTGATCCGGCAGCTGCCCTGGGTCCAGGTCTCCGGTGGCACCTACCGGGTCAACCGCCGGCTGTCGCTGGCCGTCGGCCGCGGCCGGGTGGCCTTCGTCCAGGCCGGGGCCGACGACGTACGGATCATCCCCGAGACGCTGCGCGAGCTGCCGGTGCTGCGCGACTTCGCCGACGACGCGCTGCTGGCCGAGCTGGCCGGCCGGTTCCGGGTGCGCGACTTCCGCAACGGCGAGGTGATAGCCGAGCGCGGCCGGCCGGTCGAGGAGGTGTACGTCATCGCGCACGGCAAGATCGAGCGGATCGCCCCCGGCAAGTACGGCGACGAGGAGAAGACCGTCGGCGTGCTGGCCGACGGCGACCACCTGGGCGACGAGGCGCTGCTGGACCTGGAGGCGCACGGCGAGCCGCGGTGGCGCGCCACCCTCAAGGCCGCCACTGCCGGCACCATGCTGACGCTGCGCTGGGACGCCTTCCTGGAGCTGGTCGAGCGCTCGGCCGAACTACGCGAGCACATCGACAAGTTCATCGCCACCAGCGAGCGCCGGGTGAACTCCAAGGGCGAGGTCGAGATCGCCATCGCCGCCGGTCACGAGGGCGAGGCCGAGATCCCCGGCTCCTTCGTGGACTACGACCTGGCCCCGCGCGAGTACGAACTCTCGCTCACCCAGACCATCCTGCGGATGCACACCCGGGTCGCCGACCTCTACAACGACCCGATGAACCAGCTGGAGGAGCAGCTGCGGCTGACCGTCGAGGAGATCCGCGAGCGCCAGGAGTGGGAGCTGCTCAACAACCGCTCCTTCGGCCTGCTGCACAACGCTGACTACGACCAGCGGATCCAGACCCACTCCGGCCCGCCCACCCCGGACGACCTGGACGACCTGCTCGCCATGCGCCGCGGCACCGACCTCTTCCTGGCCCACCCCAAGGCCATCGCCGCCTTCTTCCGCGAGTGCACCAGGCGCGGCATCTACCCCGATCAGGCCGAGGTCAACGGCCACCGGGTGCCGGCCTGGCGCGGGGTGCCGATCTTCCCGTCCGGCAAGATCCCGATCACCGACGGGCACACCTCCTCGATCCTGGCGATGCGCACCGGCGAGGACAACCAGGGCGTGATCGGCCTGCACCAGACCGGGATCCCCGACGAGTTCGACCCCAGCCTGAACGTGCGCTTCATGGGCATCGACGACAAGGCGGTCATGCGCTACCTGGTCACCGCCTACTACTCGGTGGCGATCCTGGTCCAGGACGCGGTCGGCATCCTGGAGAACGTCGACATCGCCGCCGCGCGGTCGTGACGATGGTCGAGCCCAGCGCCCTCCCGACCACGGCCCGGCGCCTGCCGAGCGGGCCGACCGGCCTCGGCACCTCGGCGGCCCGCGCGGCCGCCCTGCTGCGCCGCCCGTCCGCTCCGGCCGCCCCGAGCCCGGCCGGACTGCGACCGACCGGTGCGGCCGGTGCGACCGCGGCCGGGGTACGGCCGAGCGCGGCGCCCACCGCCGCCCGCGGCGGGTTGCCCGAGCTGTACTGCCCGCCACACCTGCGCGACGACCCGGCCCTGGGCCACGAGGTCAACGAGCGGCTGGTCCACTGGGCCGAGCAGGTCGGCATCTACGCCGGCCAGCTGGAGAAGTTCCGCCGCGCCGACTACGGCCGCCTGGTCATGCTCACCCACCCCGACACCGACGACCCCGACCGGCTGCTGGCCGCCGCCCGCTGCATGGCCGCCGAGTTCGCGGTCGACGACTACTTCTGCGACGAGGCCGCCGCCGGCGACCACCCCGAGCGGCTGGGCCCGCAGCTGATGCTCGCCCAGTTCGCCGTCGACCCGGGACGGCTGCCCGGCGAGCACGGCGCCGCCCAGCGGCGGGCGTTCGCCGCCCAGCCGGTCTGGCACGCGCTGGGCGACTCGGTCGAGCAGCTCGGCGCCTACGCCAGCGGCGCCCAGCTCGGCCGGCTGCGCCAGGAGATCGCGGGCCTCTTCCTCGGCATGGACGCCGAGGCCGGCTGGCGGATCGGCGGCCGGCTCCCGGCGGTCTGGGAGTACCTGGCGAACCGTCAGATGAACAGCTTCCTGCCCTGCATGACCCTGGTCGACGTGCTGGGCGGCTACGAGCTGCCCGCCACCGTCTACGGCAGCCCCGAGGTGCGCCGCGCCACCCTGCAGGCCGCGCTCGCCTCGGTGCTGCTCAACGACATCTACTCGATGCGCAAGGAAGGCGGCGCGGCGGGCCTGGAGTACAACCTGCCCACCGTGATCGCCGCGGAGGACGGCTGTTCCCCCGCCGAGGCGCTGCGCCGCGCCGCCGCGATCCACAACGAACTCGTGCACTCCTTCGAGGCCTCCGCCACCGCGCTGAGCGCCAACGGCGATCCGCTGCTCACCCGCTACCTGGCCGCCCTGTGGGCCTGGCTCGGCGGGAACCGAGAGTGGCACGCCGCCAGCCCCCGTTACCACCAGCAGTGAGGACCAAAGCCATGACCATGCTCGACTCCACCGCCACCGACGCCGCCGGCCAGGTGCTCGTCACCCGGTACCAGAAGTCCGTCTCCGAGTACTGGAACAACGAGAAGGCCCCGGTCAACATCCGCCTCGGCGAGGTCAGCGGCACCTTCCACCACCACTACGGCATCGGTGAGGTCGACTGGACCGTGCTGGAGGGCGACGAGGCGGGCCGCCAGGAGCGGATCATCCGCGAACTGCACCGCCTGGAGGGCGCCCAGGCCGAGTTCCTGCTCGACCAGCTCGGCCCGCTCGGCGCCGGCGACCGGATCCTGGACGCCGGCTCCGGCCGCGGCGGCACCAGCTTCCTGGCCAACCTCCGGTTCGGCTGCCAGGTGGACGGCGTCTCGATCTCCCAGGAGCAGGTGAAGTTCGCCAACGCCCAGGCCGCCGAGCGCGGCGTGGCCGACCAGGTGGGCTTCCACTTCCGCAACATGCTGCACAACGAGTTCCCGGCCGACACCTTCCAGGCCATCTGGAACAACGAGAGCACCATGTACGTCGACCTGCACAAGCTCTTCGCCGAGCACGCCCGGGTGCTGCGCCCCGGCGGCCGCTACGTCACCATCACCGGCTGCTTCAACGACCTGCACGGCCACCAGCCGTCGCGGGCGGTCAGCCAGATCGACGCCCACTACATCTGCGACATCCACCCGCGCAGCGAGTACTTCGCCGCGATGGCCGCCAACGGCCTGATCCCGATCAGTGTGGTCGACCTGACCGAGGCCACCATCCCGTACTGGGAGCTGCGCGCCAAGTCCGAGGTGGCCAGCGGCATCGAGGACGCCTTCCTGACCGCCTACAAGGAGGGCAGCTTCCACTACCTGATGATCGCCGCCGACAAGGCCTGACACCGGAGTTCCCCCGCCGCCGCGGCGGCGGGGGAACGGCGCTGCGGCCTGCGTCAGTCCACCAGGTGGCGCAGCACCGCCGCCAGCGAGGCGCGCAGGCCCGCACGGACCTCCTCGGTCGGGTCGAGGATCTCGAAGCCGTGCCGGGCACCGGGCACCTCGACCACCTCCACGGCGGCGCCGAGGTCCGTGGCGGCGGCCAGGAACTCCTCCTGCGAGGCGGCCATCTCCGGCTGGTCGAGAGCCGCCCGGGTCAGGACGACCGGCAGCCGCCCGGCGCCGGCCAGCGCCGTGACCGGGCGGAACCGGGGGTCGACACCGACCGCCGCCCAGCTGGGCAGCGGCGCGAGGGCCGGGTAGGTCGCCGCCACGCAGCGCAGCCAGGACGGGGGAGCGGCGAGCCAGTCGGCCGCCAGCAGCCCGCCGCCGGAGAAGAACCAGAGCGCGATCCGGTCCGGGTCGACCCGGGGGTCGGCGCGCACCAGCTCGACCACGGCGGCGACGTCCGCGGCCGCCACGGGGTAGTCGGCCAGGCTGTGAAACCGCTGGTCGGAGACCACCCCGACGACGCCCTGCCCGGCCAGGTACCGGGCGTAGCCGCGGTACAGCGGCCAGTCCCGCGGCGTCGGCTGCTGGTCCCGCGGCAGCGGGCCGCCGTGCACCAGGACCACCGCCGGACGCCGCCGGCCCGGGGCGGCGGGCTCGGCGGGCAGGTGCAGGTCGACCCGGCCGGTCCGCTCGCGCGGCTGCTCCGGCAGGTCGGGGAGGATGAAGGGCAGCGCCGTCCAGTCCTCCACCGCCGGCGCGGTCAGCCGGTGGCCCTCGCCCGCCGCCGCGCCCAGCAGCGCCTCGGCCAGCTCGGCGGGCGCCGAGAGCATCGGCCAGTGGCCGGTGGCCAGCTCGAAGAAGCCCACCCGCGGGTCGGCCAGCGGCTTGAACAGCGGGTGGCCGGAGGACACCAGGCCCTGCAGCATCTCGATGGTCATCCCGCCGCCCGTGCACAGCACCCCGCTGGTGGGCAGCCCGGCCACCGCCCCGGTCAGCTTCAGCGGCTGGGTGAGGGTGCCGGTCGGCTGCGGGACGGCGCGCTCGGCGAGCCGGTCGAGCGCCGCGTCGGTCAGTCCGGCGGTGCTGCCCCAGCGGGCCCACTCCCCGGCCGTCGGCGCCGGCAGCGCGGCCCCGGCGAGCAGCCGTTCGCGCACCGTGGGGTCGGGGAGCGTCACCAGCGCCGGATCGCCGTCCTGCGCCAGGGCGGCGTCCAGGTAGACGATCCGCTCGACCCGCTCGGGGCGGCGGTCGGCCGCGCCGAGCACCGGGTGGATGCCGTAGTCGTGGCCGACCAGCACCAGCTTCGCCGCCGGTGCCCGGTCGATCAGCCGGACCAGGTCCTCGATGTGGGTCTCCAGGTCGGCCCCGGTGTCGGCCGCCCGCTGCTCCTCGCCCAGCCCGGTCAGGGTGGCCGGGTGCACCTCGGCCCCGGCCGCCCGCAGTCGCTCGGTCACCTCCTGCCAGACCCAACCACCGGTGAAGATGCCCGGCACCAGCACGAACGCCGTCATGACCGCCTCCTGTCGTCGCTTCGGATGACCGGGACGGTAGGAGCTCCCCCAGGGGGAGGTTCAAGCCGGGTCCGTCGGGTTCCGTGCGGCGAGCAGCGGCTCAGATCTCGGGCGGCCGCCGGCGCAGCGAGCGCGGCGAGGGGAGCAGCGCCGGGACGCGCTCGCGGTAGGCGGTGTACTGCGCGCCGAACTCGCCCGCCATCAGGCCGTCCTCCACCCGGACCCGGTTGACCAGCCAGGGGGTGACCAGCACGGCGTAGAGCACCCACACCCCGAACGCGTCGGCCAGCATGCCGCCGTAGACCAGCCCGAGCAGCCCGGTGTAGATCGGGTGCCGGACGATCGCGTAGGGGCCGTCGGTCACCAGCTCGTGGTGCTCCTGGACCAGCGGCACGCTCGCCCACATCCGCCCCAGCACCCAGCGGGCCCAGAGCAGCAGCGCGGTCGCCGCCACCGCGAGCACCGCGCCGAGCACCCCGAGCACCGGCTGCCAGTACTCCAGGTGGTGCCAGATGCTGCCGCCGCGCCCGGCCACCACCCGCACCACGACCACCACCAGGATCACCGCCAGCCGGGTGGCCAGCCAGCCCCCGGGCAGCCCGCCGCGGCGGCCGGCGGCGGCCCGGTGCGGCGCACCGAAGTGCACGGCCGCGAGCAGCCAGGCGATCACGAACACCGCCACGCAGATCCAGGCCACCGTGCCGGTGGCCGTCCGCAGTGCGTCCATGCCTCCAGCCTCCCAGCAGCAGCGCGAGTCGGAAAGCCGCAGCGCGCCGGGACCGTCTCTGACAAGATCGGCGGGCGCACGGATCCGAGTACCAGCTACCTCACGAGTAAATCGAGTACCAGCTACTTCACGAGTACCAGCTACCTCACGAGTACCAGCTACCTCAGGAGTCGACTCCATGACCTCCAGCACGACCCGCCCCGCCGAGGCCTCCGGCACCTTCGCACTGGGCGGCGACCTGCCCGTGCACCGGCTCGGCTTCGGGGCCATGCGGATCACCGGCCCCGGCGTCTGGGGGGACCCCCAGGACCCCGAGGAGGCGGTGCGGGTGCTGCGCCGGGCCGTCGAACTCGGCATCACCTTCATCGACACCGCGGACTCCTACGGCCCCTTCGTCAGCGAGCGGCTGATCCGCAAGGCGCTGCACCCGTACCCTGCCGACCTGGTGATCGCCACCAAGGGCGGGCTGACCCGTTCCGGCCCGGACGACTGGCGCCCGGTCGGCCGGCCCGAGTACCTGCGCCAGCAGACCGAGCTCAGCCTGCGCCACCTCGGCGTCGAGCGGATCGACCTCTACCAGCTGCACCGGATCGACCCGGCCGTCCCGCTGGCCGACCAGCTCGGCGAGCTGGTGCTGCTCCAGCAGGAGGGCAAGATCCGCCACCTCGGCCTCTCCGAGGTGAGCGTCGAGGAGCTGACCGAGGCGCGCACCATCGCCGAGATCACCTCGGTGCAGAACCTGTACAACCTGGCCAACCGCCGCTCCGAGGCGGTGCTCGACCACTGCACGGCCGAGGGGATCGCGTTCATCCCCTGGTACCCGATCGCCACCGGCGAGCTGGCCAAGCCCGGCGGGCCGCTCGACCTGCTGGCCAAGGAGCACGGCGCCACCCCGGCCCAGCTGGCCCTGGCCTGGCTGCTGCGCCGCTCCCCGGTGATGCTGCCGATCCCGGGCACCTCGCGGGTGGCGCACCTGGAGGAGAACACCGCGGGCGCGCTGATCACGCTGAGCGACGAGGAGTTCGCGGCGCTGTCGGCGGCCTGCTGAGCCGAACGGGAGCCGGGCCCGCCGGGATCTGCGGGCCCGCTTCCGTGGGCTCTGGAGACCGGAGCCCACAAGGGAGAAACTGAGAGAAGGACCCATCGGTCGCGACCCGGCACCGAGGAGGCGCGTCATGACAGCCGCATCCGACTCGCGTGATCACCCGGGCTCCGGCATGCCGCTGGTCCGGCAGCTGCGGCGGGCGTTCGGGCGGGAGGAGAACCCGCTCTGCCGCTCGGTGGACCGGGCCCGCAGCCGACTGCTGGTCTCGCTGGTCGCCGGGCTGGCCGCGGCGCTCGCGGTCGGGGTGCTGGTCGCGATGCTGCTGCTGACCGGGATGCGGGCGCACGCCCGGCAGATCGACCGGCACCGGCACGAGGTGACCGCGACCACGCTGTCCGCCGCCACCGACACGCCGCAACGCTCGCTCTGGTCCGCCCAGGCGAGCGCGGACTGGGTCTATCCGGCGGCCCACCCGCGCAGCGGGACGATCGGGGTGCCGAGCGGGACCGTGCAGGGCAGCCGGGTGCCGCTCTGGGTGGACGACTCCGGGACCCCGGCCGCCCCCGCGCAACCGGACAGCGAACTGGCCACGGCCGCCTCGCTGTACGGCATCGGGGCGCTGAGCGCGGCGGGCACCGCCTGCTGGATCGGCTACTGCCTGCGGCGCCGGGCGCTGGACAAGCGGGCCGAGCGGTCCTGGGAGCCGGACTGGGAGCGGGTCGAGCCGCTCTGGTCCGGTCGCGGGCACGGCAAGCAGACCGGCGGCGTCTGACCGGCCCTGCGGCGTCTGACCGGCCCGGCGGGGCCCGAGCGGTGTCGGGCGCCGGACCGGCTCGCCCGGCGTCGGCGGCTCAGCGTCCCAGCACCGCCATCGCCGCGTTGTGCCCCGGGATCCCGCTGACCCCGCCGCCGCGCACCGCGCCCGCCCCGCAGAGCAGGATCGCCGGGTGCGCGGTGGCCACGCCCCAGCGGTCGGCCGCCGGGTCCGCGCCCCACGGGAACGCCAGCTCCCGGTGGAAGATGTTTCCGCCGGGCAGGCCCAGCTCGCGCTCCAGGTCCGGCGGGGTGCGCACCTCCACGCAGGGCTGCCCGTGTTCGTCGTGCGCCAGGCAGTCGGCCAGCGGCTCGGCCAGCACCGCCTCCAGCGGCGCGAGCACCGCGCGCAGCGCGTCCTCGGCCGCGATGCCGGAGCCCGGGGCGAAGAGCCGGGCCGGCTGGTGCAGGCCGAACAGGGTCAGGGTCTGGTAGCCCCGGGCGGCGAGCTCCGGACCGAGGATCGAGGGGTCGGTCAGCGAGTGGCAGTACAGCTCGGCCGGGGCCGGGTCGGGCAGCTTCCCCGCGGCGGCGGCCTGGTAGGCGGCGGCGAGTTCGGTCGCCGACTCGGCCAGGTGCAGGGTGCCGGCGAAGGCGTCGGCCGGGTGCGCGGCCGGGTCGCGCAGCCGGGGCAGCCGGCGCAGCAGCAGGTTGACCTTGAGCTGCGAGCCCTCCGGCGCCGGCTGCGGCGGCAGCTCGCCGAGCAGCCGGGCCAGGGTGGCCGGGGCGGCGTTGCAGAGCACCCGGTGGGCGCCCACCCGGTGCTCGCCGTCCGCGTCCCGGTAGACCACCTCGACCCCGCCGCCCTCCGGGTGCAGCGCGGTCACCTCGCAGCCGGTGCGCAGCTCGGCACCGGCGGCCCGGGCCGCGGCGGCCAGCGCGGCGGTGAGCGCGCCCATGCCGCCGACCGGGACCGCCCAGTCGCCGGTGCCGCCGCCGATCACGTGGTAGAGGAAGCAGCGGTTCTGCCGCAGCGAGGGGTCGTGGGCGTGGGTGAAGGTGCCGATCAACGCGTCGGTGAGGACCACGCCGCGGACCAGGTCGTCGGTGAAGGACCGCTCCACGCTCTCGCCGAGCGGCCGTTCGAAGAGCAGCTGCCAGGCGGCCTCGTCGGCCACCCGGCGGCGCAGCTCGGCCCGGTCGGGCAGCGGTTCGGTGAGCGAGGGGAAGATCCGTTCGGCGGCGCGCCCGGTCAGCCCGTAGAACTCCTGCCAGGCCGCGAACTCCCGGTCCGAGCCGGTCAACGCGCGGAACGAGGCGGCGGTGCGGGTCGGGTCGTCGGCGGTCACCAGCAGGCCGGTGGGGCGCCCGGCGCGCTCGGTCGGGGTGTAGGAGGAGATCCGGCGCCGGCGGACCCTGAAGTCCAGGCCCAGCTCGGCGACGATCTTCCGCGGCAGCAGGCTGACCAGGTAGGAGTACCGGGAGAGCCGGGCGGGCACCCCGGCGAAGGCCTCGGCGGAGACGGCCGCGCCGCCGGTGCGGGCGAGCCGCTCCAGCAGCAGCACCCGGCGCCCGGCCCGGGCCAGGTAGGCGGCGGCCACCAGACCGTTGTGGCCGCCGCCGACGATCACCACGTCATGACTCGCCGGTCCGGGTCGCATGCCGTACCGCCCTCCACACGCGTCGGGGGTGCTGCTTTCGGACCACTCTCCCGAACCGCCCGCCCCGGCGCAATGACGCGGCCCGGGTCGGCTGCCGCGCGACCTCGCGGGCGCCGGCGGCCGGCGTTCAGCGCAGGGTGGGGTCGCAGGCGTCCCGGACGGCGTCGCCGAGCACCAGGAAGCTCAGCACCGTCGCCGACAGGAAGAGCGCCGGGAACAGCAGCAGGTGCGGGAAGTCGAGCAGGTAGGCCTGGGCCGCGTTCAGCTGGAGCCCCCAGGAGAGCGCGGGGTACTGCAGTCCGACGCCCAGGAAGTCCAGCGTGGCCTCGCCCGAGATGACGTTCCCGACGCTCAGCATGGCGACCACCACCACCGGCGTCACGGCGTTCGGCAGGATGTGACGGACCATCAGCCGCAGCGACCCGGCGCCGGCGGCCCGCGCGGCCCGCACGTACTCGGCGTCCCTGACCCCGATCACCTGGGCCCGCATCACCCGGGTCATGGTGGTCCAGCCGAGCGCCACCAGCACCAGGGTCATCGCGCCGAGCCCGTGGTCGGGGAAGGCGACCAGGATGACGGTCGCGCCGAGCACGAACGGCAGCCCGAAGAAGACGTCGGTGAGCCGGGAGAGCAGGCCGTCCACCCAGCCGCCGTAGAAGCCGGCCAGCAGTCCCAGCAGCACCGACAGGGCGAGCGCACCCGCCGTCACCGCCAGCCCGATCAGCAGCGGGGGCCGGGTGCCGCGGACCACCTGGGCCAGGTAGTCGCAGCCCTGGGTGTCGAAGCCGAACGGGTGCGCCGGGCTCGGCCCGACCCGGGCGTCGGACAGCTCGCAGCGCCCGCTGTCGTGGGTGAGCAGCGCGATGAACGGCTCCGGGAAGGCGGCCAGCAGCACCATCAGCAGCAGCACGGCGCCGCAGGCCAGCAGTCCCGGGCGGGCGGTGGCCCGGCGGCGCGGGCGGGCCGGGGCGGGCGGCAGCGACAGGTCGGGGCGCGGTTCGGGGCGGGGCTCGGCGGTGGCCCGCGGCGGGCTAGTCATGGCGCAGCCGCGGGTCGAGCAGCCCGTACAGCAGGTCGACCGCCAGGTTGGCCAGGCAGAAGACCAGCACCAGCACGGTGGTCACTCCCACCACGGTCGGCCCCTCGCGCAACTGGATCGCCTGGAACACCTCCTGCCCGATCCCCGGCAGGTTGAAGATGTACTCGGTGACCACCGCGCCGCTCAGCAGCGACCCCAGCTCGACGCCGAGGAAGGTGACCACCGGCAGCAGCGAGTTGCGCAGCGCGTGGGCGACCACCACCCGGCGGCGCGGCAGGCCCTTGGCGGTCGCGGTGCGCACGTAGTCGGCGCGCAGGTGCTCCAGCAGCGCGGTGCGGGTCAGCCGGGCGACGTAGCCGGCGCCGAAGCAGGCCAGCACCAGCCCGGGCAGCAGGTAGGCGGTGGGCCAGCCGGCCTCGGTGCCGGAGACCGGGAACCAGCCGAGCCGCACCCCGAGCACCAGTTGGGCCAGGTAGCCCAGGATGTAGACCGGCACCGCGATCACCACCGTGGTGCCGCCGAGCACCGCGCGGTCCGCCCAGTGTCCGCGCCGCAGCCCGGCCCAGACCCCGAGCGCGGTGCCGACCGCGGCCTCCAGGAACCAGGCGGTCAGCCCGAGCCGCAGGGTGACCGGCCAGCGGTCGGCCAGGGTCGCGGCGACCGGCTCGCCGGTGAAGGTGCGGCCCAGGTCGCCGTGGAGCAGGCCGCGCAGGTAGTCGGCGTACTGGACGACGAGCGGCTGGTCGAGGTGGTAGCGGTGGCGCAGCTCGGCCAGGACCGAGGCGGGCAGCGGGCGGTCGCCGGCCAGCCCCTGGATCGGGTCGCCGGGCAGCACGAAGACCAGGGTGTGGATCAGGAAGGTGGTGGCGAGCAGCACGGGCAGGGCGGTGAGCAGGCGGCGGGCGAGGTAGCGGCCCAAGTGGTGCTCCCTTCCGGGGTCCGGCGGGTTCAGTGACGGACGGTGATCTGCTCCAGGCGCAGCCCCGGCGCGTACGGGTCGAGGCTGACGTTGCCGACCCGCCCGCTCCAGGCGGTCTGGTCCTGCCAGTTCCACAGCGGGATCAGCGGCAGTTCGCGCAGCGCCAGGTCCTCGGCCTGGTGGTAGGCGGCGATGCTCTGCTCGGGGGTGGGGGCGGCGTCGCCCCGGGCGAGCAGCGCGGTGAAGGCGGGGTCGGTCCAGCCGGAGCGGGTGCCCGGGCCGAGCAGGCCGGCCAGGTAGTTCTCCTCGCTGGGGAAGTCGGCTACCCAGTTCTGCCGGTAGGGGCCGGTGGCCCGGTGGCCGTTGAGGATCGGACCGAGGTCGGCCGGGGCCATGGTGCGGAAGACGACGTCGCGGATCCCGAGGTTCTGCCGCAGCTCGTTGGCCACCGCCGTCATCCACTGCAGGTAGCTGGGGTCGGAGTTGGCGAAGTACAGCGCCAGGGTGCCGGTGAACCCGCCGGCCTGCCGGAACAGCTGCCGGGCCTCGTCCGGACGGTACTCGCAGGTCTCGCCGCAGGCGCCGGTGCGGTGGCCGGGGATGGTCGCCCCGACCAGCGAGTCGGCCGGGGTGAAGACCTCGTTGAAGATCGCCCGGGTGATGCCCTTGCGGTCGATCGCCATCGACAGCGCCCGGCGCAGCTCCGGCTTGGCGTAGCGCGGGTCCCAGAGCGGCAGGCCGAGGTAGTCCATGGTGCTGCCGGGGCGCACCGCGTAGTGCCGGCCGAAGGTACGTTTCGCCTCGTAGGCCCGGGCCGGCGGCACTCCGGTGACGAAGTCGACGTGGCCGGCCTCCAGTTCGGTGACGGCGGTGTCCTTGCTGGTGAAGATCGGGAAGTGCACGGCGTCCGCCATCGGCGGGCGCGGTCCGCGGTAGTCGGGCGCCCGGGCCAGGTCGATCCGCTGGTTGTGCCGCCAGGGGCCGGCCATCCGGTACGGGCCGTTGCCGATCGGCTGCCGGTCGAAGCCGTCCGGGTCGGTGAAGGCGGCCTGCGGCAGCGGCGCGAAGGCGGGGAAGCTGAGCAGACTGGGGAACTGGCTGAACGGCGCCTTGAGGGTGATCCGCAGGGTCAGCGGGTCGAGCACGGTCAGGCCGCTCAGGTGGCGGGTGGCGGGGGTGGCGTCGCCGGGCGGGTTGAGCTCGTCGTAGCCGGCCAGCTGGGCGAAGTAGGAGTTGGCGTCCCAGCCGTCGGGGCCGTAGGCGGCGGCCTCCCAGGCGGCGGCGAAGCTGGCGGCGGTCACCGTCTCGCCGTTCTGGAACCGCCCGCCGGGCCGCACGGCCATGGTCCACACCTGCTGGTCGGTGCTGGTCAGCGAGGCGGCGGCGAGCGGCACCGGGTGGCCGTCGGTCGGGTCCAGCGTCATCGGGGTGTCGAACACGCCCTCCAGCACCTGGATCGCGTAGCTGCTGGTGGTGCGCCCGGGGGTGAGGTGGTCGGGCTCGGTGAGCGCCACCGAGTAGGCGCCGCCGGGCACCGCCGGGACGGGGCGGTCGTCGAGCACCGCGGGCCGGGCGCAGCCGCCCAGGGCGAGGGCGAGGGCGAGGGCGGCAGCGAGGGCGAGGGCGGCCGGCGCCCGGCTCAGCACCGGGCGGCCGTGGTGCAGGTGGTCTCCCAGTTGCGCGGGTGGGCGGTCTCGGGCCCGGTGCTGCGCGGTGCGGTCGACGGGCTGCCGGCGGGCGGGCCGTCACCGGCCAGCCGGACCACCAGGTCGTCGATCAGCGGCTGCGGGCTGTCGCCGACGAAGTTGCCGACCAGCACGCTGAACGCCAGGGTGTGCCCGTCGGCCCGGTCCAGGTAGCCGGCCAGCGCCGCCACCCCGGTCATCGAGCCGGTCTTGGCGTGCACCCGGCCCGCCGCGGCGGTGCCGCGCATCCGGTCGGTGAGCGTGCCGCCGACCAGCCGGCGCGGGTCGCCGGCCACGGGCAGTGCGTTGTACCAGGCGTTGTACCAGGGCTGCTGCCGGGCGAAGCGCAGCAGGGCGAGCAGGCGCTGACCGGTGATCAGGTCCTGCCGGGACAGGCCGGAGCCGTCCACCTGGCGGGCCGGGGTCGGCTCCAGGCCGTGCCGGCGCAGGAAGCCGCGCACCTGGTCGAGCCCGGCGGCCCAGCTGCCCGCACCCGCCTTGACCGCGCCGATCTCCTTCACCAGGTGTTCGGCGATCCCGTTGTTGCTCAGCTTGAGGAAGGGCACCATCAGGTCGGCCAGCGGCGCCGAGTCGTGGGCGGCCAGCTCCCTGGTCTCGGCCGGGGCCGGCTGCTCGCGCACCCCACTGGCGACGCTCACCCCGTGCCGGGCGAGCGCGGCGGCGAAGACCGTGCCGGCGAGGTTCGCCGGGTCGTCCACGGCCACCCACTCGTCCCGCGGCCCGGCGTCGGCCGGCAGGCTGCCGGAGAGCAGCAGCTCGTTGCCGCCCGGGTGGCGGTCCACCGCCACGGTGTCGGCGCTGCCGGCCGGCCCGGTGGCCACCTGCCCGGCGAGCCGCACCGGCGCGTCCGGCGGGGTCAGCCGCACCGCGGCCGGGCCGCCCGAGACGGTGTCGGGGGTGAGGGTCAGCCGGACGCTGCCGACATCGTCGTCACTGTCGGTGGTCAGGGTCAGGGCGGAGATCTGCGGGCTGTAGTAGGCGGCCTGGTCGTCCCAGGCCCAGGCCGGGCCGAGCGGCACGGAGTCGTAGCGGGAGGCGTCGGCCAGCACCGAGCCGGTCACCCGGCGCACCCCGGCGGCGGCCACCCGGGCGGCCAGCGCGTCCAGGTCGGCGGCCTGCAGACTCGGGTCGCCGCCGCCGCGCAGCACCAGGTCGCCGTCGAGCCGCTCGCCGTCCCGCGGCCCGGCGGCGAGCACCTCGGTGGTGAACCGGTGGTCCGGCCCGAGCAGGTCCAGTGCGGCGGCGGCGGTCACCGTCTTCTGGGTGGAGGCGGGCAGCATCAGGGCGGCGGGGTCGTGCTGGTAGAGCACCGTGCCGTCGGCCGCGTCCTCGACCAGTACCGAGACCTCGGCGCCGGTCAGCCGCGGGTCGGCGAGCAGGTGGTCGAGGTCGCCGCCGAGCGCCCCGGGCGAACCGGGGGCCGCCGGGGTGGCAGCCGGTGCGGCCGGGGCGCCGCCGACCGGCAGCAGCGTGACGAGGACGGCCGCCAGCGGGGCGGCCAGCCGACGGACCGGGATGCGAGGCACGGCGCCTCCAGCGGGGCGGACGGGCTGAGGGACCACCACCATCACGCCGACGGGTGGCCGGGCGGGGCCGATGACACGCCCGGCGCCGGATTTCCCCCCTGGCGGAGGACAGGAGGCGAGATGGTACGACAGGCGGATGATCGATCTGCCTGCTGTCCGGTCCTTCGACGCGGTCCTCTGCGACCTGGACAACGTCGTGCGCTTCTTCGACCACACCGAGGTGCACCGCCGGGAGGCGGCCGCCGGCCGCGAGGTCGGCGACCTGCGGGCCGCGCTGGCCGGGGCGGCGGGCGGCGCCTGAGCGGGACCGGGCCGGGCCGCCGCGCCCCGAACGGGCCAGGAGTGCCCCGGACGGGCCAGTATGGGAGGGAGCGCGCGGGCGCGGCCCCGGGTGGTGGAGCGAGGTGGTTGCGGTGGGCGGCGAATCACGGCCCGCGGCCTCGCTGCTCGCCGGCGGCGGGCCCGGCGGTGAGGCCGGTGGCGGGGCCGTCGGCGTGGTGGGTGACAGGCCCGGCGGCGCGGTCCCGGTCGCGGACCAGGGCGAGCTCGCGGCCGTGGTCGAGGTGTTGCAGCGCGCGCCGGGGCTGGTCGGCGCCCACATGGGCGGCCTGTACCTGCTGGGAGCCGGCGGGGAGGTGCTGGAGCTGGCGCTGACCCTGGGGGCGGCGCGCCAGTTCACCCGGGGCTGGCAGCACGTCGGGGTGGCCGCGGCGATCCCGGTGGCGGATGCGGTGCGCACGGGGGAGCTGGTCTGGGTCGGCGGCGGCGAGGCGATGGCGCGCCGCTACCCGCGGGTGGCGGTGGCGATGCCGTACGCGTTCTGCCTGGCCGCGCTGCCGGTCACGGTCGCGGGCGCCACCGTCGGCGTGGTGTTCCTGCTCTGGCCCGCCGCGCACCCCGCCGAGCTGCCGCCGGCCGAGCGGCAGGGCCTGGAGCGGCTCGCCGAGGAGCTGGGGCAGGCGCTGGCCGGCACCCCGCAGCCGATCCGGCTCGGCCCGCGCCCGCTGCCGGTGGTGCCGCCCGGCGGCGCCGCGGACCTGCTGACCGCCACGGTCGCCCGGCTGCCCGACGGGGTCTGCGCCCTGGGCCTGGACGGGCGGCTGACCCTGGTCTCGGCCCAGGCGGCCCGGCTGCTCGGCCGGCCGGCCGCGGAGCTGATCGGGCAGCGGCCGTGGGCGGCGCTGGCCTGGCTGCGCGACCCGATCTACGAGTACCACTACCGGGCGGCGGTGATCAGCCAGGAGCAGTCCTCCTTCGTGGCGGTCTGCCCGCCGGACCACTGGCTCTACTTCCGGCTCTACCCCGACCTGTACGGGGTCACCGTGCGGGTCACCGCCGCCGCCGTGACCGAGCGTGAGCTGCCCGCCGTGCCGCTGCCCCCCGAGCCGATCCCGCACACCCGCCCCGGCGCGCTCTACCACATCCTGCACCTGGCCACCGCGCTGACCGAGGCCGCCAGCGTGCAGGACGTGGTCAGCATGATCGCCGACCAGATCGTGCCCGGTTTCGGCGGGCAGGCGGTCGCGGTGCTGCTGGCCGAGAGCGGCAAGCTGCGGACCGTCGGTCACCGCGGCTACCCGCCCGGACTGGTCGACCAGTTCGACGGCACCCCGCTGACCGAGTCCACCCCCGGCGTGCGGGCCTCGACCAACCCGGTGCCGGCCTTCTTCGAGAGCCGGGCCGAGCTGGACCGGCTGTACGCGGGCCGCCGCGAGACCCAGGACGGCATGGCCGCCTGGGCCTACCTGCCGCTGGTCACCTCGGGCCGGCTGATCGGCACCTGCGTGCTGGCCTTCGCCGAGCCGCACCACTTCGCGCTGGAGGAGCGCGCGGTGCTCACCGCGCTCGGCGGCCTGATCGCCCAGGCGCTGGACCGGGCCCGGCTCTACGACGCCAAGTCCGGCCTGGCCCACGGCCTCCAGGACAGCCTGCTGCCGCGCGCGCTGCCCACCGTCCCCGGGCTGCAGATCGCCGCCCGCTACCTGCCGGCCACCGAGGGCATGGACGTCGGCGGCGACTTCTACGACCTGATCAGGGTCGACCACGGCGCGCTCGCCGTGGTGATCGGCGACGTGCAGGGCCACAACGTCAACGCCGCCGCGCTGATGGGGCAGATCCGCACCGCGGTGCGCGCCTTCGCCACCGCCGACGCCGACCCCAGCACGGTGATGGCCCGCACCAACCGGCTGATCACCGACCTCGGCACCACGCTGCTGGCCAGCTGCGCCTACCTGCGGGTCGACCTGGTCCGCCGGGAGGCCCAGCTGGCGGACGCCGGCCACCCCGCCCCGCTGCTGCGCGACCGGGCCGGCCGGGCCCGCCTGCTGACCCCGCACAGCGGCGTGGTGCTCAACGTGGACCCGGACGCCGAGTACCCGCAGACCCGGATCCGGCTGCCGATCGGTACCACCCTGCTGCTCTACACCGACGGCCTGGTGGAGACCCCCGGCGGGGACCTGGACCAGGCGCTGGGCCGGCTGGCCGCCACCTTCGCCCGGCACGGCGGCGAACCGCTGGACCGCCTGGCCGACACCCTGATCGGCCAGTCCGGGCAGGCCGAGACCCGCACCGACGACGTCGCGCTGCTGCTGGTCCGCTCGGTGCCGACCTGAGCCGTCGCACGGCCGCCACGAGGTTCGCCGACCCGCCCTGGCCCGGCGGGCCGGTGGGGGCGGGTCGGCGAAGGGGCAGCCGGTCTCGGGGTCAGCTGCCGTAGGCGCCGCCGCGCAGGGCGCGGTAGCCGTTCGGACAGGTCAGGGCGACGCGGTAGGTGCCGGCGAGCGGGCCGTAGGTGTAGCGGTAGCCGTTCGCACAGTCGACGTAGACCCAGAAGTAGTTGCCGGAGCACGTGACCGCGAAGGTGCTGCCGTTGAGGTAGAAGTCCCAGCAGGACAGCGAGTCGGCGCTCTCGGGCACCGCCTGGTCCGCCGCGAGCGTGCCGGGGGCGGTGTCGGTGGTGGCGTCGCCGGTGGCGAGGTTGTTCGAGGTGACGGCGGCGGTGTCGTCGGCGGGCAGGGTGCCGGCGGCGGTGGCCAGGCCCCCGCTGGTGCCGAGGGCGAGCAGCATGGTTGCAGTGAACAGGCCCAGAGACTTGAGGACTTTCACCTTGATCCCTTTCTCGTCTCAATGCCGGTGGGCTGGGCGATTCCCGGCACGGCCCGTCGGGGCGGATTCCGGGCTCGGGATTCGCGCTGGATCGAGTTTCCCAGAGCGGTGAGAAATGGGGCAAGAGAATGCGAATTACTGTGATTGGTCACATTGCTCGACCGACTTCTCGGTCCCTTCTGTCGGCTCGTCAATCCCTTTTCGGAATACCGGAGTCGATCGCTCGCACGAGGCTGGAGCGAGGGGCGCCGGAGGATCGCTGGAGTGATCGATCGGCCTGACGGTCCTCTGACGTTCTTCGTACACTTCTGCGATAGCCTGGCGCTGTTCGAACATTCTTGGGGCTCCTGGGCATTGAGTGCCGGAAAACGCCTCCGCAGAATGATGGCCAGGATCCGTCACCGAAGACCTGTCATGGGGGGAACGCTGTGATCAATCGTCGAACCGTGCTCGCCGGCGCCGCGCTGAGCGGCACCCTGGGGGGCGCCGCGCTGCTGCTGCCCGGTGGTGACCCGGCTGCGCAGGCCAAGGGGGTGCCGCTGCACGGGCCGGACACCACCGCGTCGCCGTCCACCGGTGCGCAGACCGACCTCAGCCCGGACAGCGTCACCAAGTTCACCCTGCCGATGGCCCAGCCGCCGGTCGCCACGCCGTTCTCCGGCAACGGCCTGACGACCTCCTACGCGATGACGCTGGTGGAGACCTCCGCCCAGGTGCTGCCCGGCATGCTGACCACGGTGCGCACCTTCGACGGCAGCTTCCCGGGGCCGATCGTCAAGGCCAAGTACGGTGAGCGCGTCACGATCGCGCAGACCAACCTGCTCCAGGTGCCGGTCTCGGTCCACCTGCACGGCGCCTCGGCCCCGGCGGACAGCGACGGCCAGCCGATGGACACCATCCTGCCGGGTGACACCAAGACCTACACCTACCCCAACATCCAGACGCAGGCCAGCCTCTGGTACCACGACCACGCGCACATGCAGGAGTCGGAGAACGTCTTCCGCGGCGTGTCCGGCACCTACCTGCTCACCGACGACACCGAGCAGGCGCTGAACCTGCCCTGCGGCGAGTTCGACGTGCCGATCATCCTGCGCGACGCCCGCTTCGACACCAACGGCCAGTTCATCTACACCCTGGGCGACTTCGCCAACCGCAACTTCATCCTGGCGAACGGCGTGGCCTGGCCGTACTTCAACGTGCAGGCGCGCAAGTACCGCCTCCGCCTGTACAACGGCGCCAACCTGCGGTTCTTCAACCTCGCCCTGTCCGACGGCTCCTCGTTCACCCAGATCGCCTCGGACGGCGGCCTGCTGCCCGCGCCGCTGACGGTCAAGTCGCTGGCGCTGTCGCCCGGTGAGCGTGCCGACGTCGTCATCGACTTCTCGCAGTACCCGGTGGGCACCAACCTGGTGCTGACCAACGCCCCTGGTGCGGCGCCCGGTCCGGTGGCCGACATCGGCCAGGTCATGCAGTTCCGGGTCGGCCCCAGCTGGTTCCCGGACAACAGCCAGGTGCCGAGCACCCTGCGCACCCTGCCGGACATCGGGACGGCCACCGTCAACCGCACCTTCACGCTGCGGATGGACGAGACCACCCCCAATGGCCTGGCGTACATCAACGAGCAGGTCTACGACCCCGACCGGGTCGACACCACGGTCAACTACGGTGACACCGAGATCTGGACCATCACCAACGTCAACCACTTCGCGCCGCACAACTTCCACGTCCACCTGGTGCAGTTCCGGGTGCTGGAGCGCGACGGCCAGCCGGCCGGACCGCAGGAGGCCGGGCTCAAGGACACCGTGACGGTGATGCCGGGGGAGACCGTGAAGGTGCAGATGACCTTCGAGGGTTACCGCGGCAAGTTCCTCTACCACTGCCACCTCTTCGACCACGCGGCGATGGGCATGATGGCGACCATGCAGGTCGTCTGACGGAGCACCGGTCTGACGAAGCAGCAGAAACGATAAAGCGTTGGGTGGCCCGGGCGGGAGTCCGGGCCATTCGGCGTGTTGGAGCCGTCTCCCCTCGGCGTGGTCGGGCTCTCCCTGCCGGCGGCAGTGCGCGGCAGCCGGCGGCAGCGCGGACCGGCGGCGGCAGTGGCGGCGGGCGGGTACTGCCGCCGAGCTGCCGCCCCGGACTGCCGCTGCCGGCCGCCGTCCGCGCCTAACTTTTTCCCCGGCCGCCCCGGGCACCGCGCCCGGCGGCCACCGAGATCCGCCAGACAGGGGAGAGAGACCTTGCGGAAGCAGCACCACCGAATCGCCCTCGCCGGCTCCGCCGCCGCGGTGGCCGCGCTGACCGGTTCGCTGATCATGAGCCCGGCCGGCTCCGGCAGCGCCTACGCGATGATCACGCCGCCGCGCTGCATCCAGCTGGACTGCGGCGACCCCACGCCCACCCCGACCCCGACCCCGACCCCGACCAGTGCGCTCGGGGTGACCGTGGGCAGCGACGGCTGGATCAGCTACGACAACGTCAAGGCCAAGTCGCTGGCGCTGGACAACGTCGCCACCAACACCGTGCAGGGCGCCATCCAGAGCGACGGCACCTGCCAGATCAGCGACTCCGGCAACGCCGGTGCGAGCTCGCCCTCGACCTACATCGAGGAGACCGCCTACAACCCCACCACCTGCCAGGCGAAGTTCGTCACCGGCACCATGTCCCCGCAGGTGGAGGCCTCGCTCGGCGACCCGGCCGGTGACGCCAGCGCGCAGACCAACAACACCGCCCCGGACGTCGCCGGCGACACCGCCAACGCGTCGTACTACCAGAGCGCCTACATGAAGACGTCCTGGATCGACCCGATCTACATCACCATCACCTCGCTCACCGCGAACCTCAAGTGGCCGGTGAACGGCGGCGGTTACATCTACGGGCGGAACAACGCCTACGAGTTCCGCTACGACGGCTGGTCGAACAGCGGCACCCCGGGCCCGCGCTTCGGCTACCTCAGCAACGGCTGGAGCAACTCGGCCGCCGAGAGCTTCGTCAACACCGACTTCGAGCACTACGTGATCGCCGCGCTCGGTCCGGCCGGCTGGGCCGCCTGCGGCTTCAACAGCTCGCCCGCCGTCTTCCGCCACAGCGACACGGTGATCGGCTACAAGAACGGCGGCCGCGGCTGGTCCTACAACGACAGCAAGCGCGGCGGCTGCGCCAACCTGGTGCACCACGGCGCCTGGTCCGGCTTCGGCTGGCGCTCCTGATGGCCGGCCGCTCCCGCTCCCGCCGCCCGTTCGGGCCGGCCGCCGAGCGGAGCG